>JBPCVB010000057.1:0-3851 GCA_051010855.1 Pirellulaceae bacterium
CCAATAACCACTGGATACACGGGCGGCAAGTCCGCCCAGGAAATGTCCCGATTTGCCGCGTCAGTAGCATTCCCGTCGGTCAGCAACAGAATGCCTGCCAACGGGCGATTACGATACCGCTGACCCATGGATTCAACGGCCGTCACAATCGAAGAGCCCATCCCTGCCGCATCGTAGGACGTAAACTGGCTGGATTCGACTTGCCGCGCGAACGTAAACCGTCGCAAATCAAACGATTCATCCAGTGATTCCTGCCAAGAGTTTTCCGTCACGAGCTTTCGTCGCAACATGTCCTCACGTGACTGCCCTTGTCCGGCATCGTGTACCTGCAACGACTGGCTGGCATCGGCCAAAACCACAAACAGGTTGGCGCCCGCCTTGGGAACCTGGCTGGACTGCATCGGCTCGAGTAGACACAAACCCAGCAGGAACACGCCGGCGGCCTTCAGCAGGGCACAGACAAGACGCACCCATGGAGCAGCGGGGCTCCGCGCATATGACCACAGCAAGGTGATCAATGCCAGCGCCGTCAGCGCCACAAATGTGGGCATCCAGTCAGGTGACGCAAACAGATCCGGTATGCTCATTCCCCTCGCCCCAGCTGTTCAAAGTACTTCCTGACTGCACTTTCGTATTCGGCAGGAACCGGATCGCGATCGATGGGGATTCGCATGTCCTTGCCGCCACGACGCACCAGTTCTTCATGCACGCGGTCCTGCAGCTCCACCAGCGGTTCAATCACCTTGAGCTCGATCAATTCCCAATTGGGCGGTCGCGAATGGCGTTTGATTTCCCGGCGAATCGACTGAGCCTGATCGCGAATCCGCGCGGCCTCGGCCCGCAATTCGGGATCGGCCACCATCTCCTCGACATCACGCAGGCGATCGGACCAGTCAACAAAGTCCTCGCCAGTAAATGGATCGGACCACGTTTCCTCGTCGTAGTTGATTTCCGGATCAGCACCCATAGCGCCACGCTGGTCTTGCTGTTGACGATTGTTTCCGGTCAGCGACGGTGGGCCGCCGCCCCGTTGCTGGTCGCTGCGTTGTTGTGACGAATCGCCGTCGCCCTGGCCCGGTTGTTGTGCTGTCTGCTCGTCATTGCGTTGGCCCTGTCCCTGGCCGGGCTCGGCCTGGTCAGTTTCCGGCTGATTTCCCTGGCCGGTTTGATCATCGCGGGGTTGTTGGCCTTGTCCGGCGTTTGCCTGGTCAGAGTTCTCCGCCTGACCCTCATCCGGATTGGCTCGTGTTTGTTCGCCCTCGACCTCGTTGGCCAGCCGTTGCAATTCCCGGTTGGCACGACGCAAGGCTTCTGTTTCATCGCCAAGCACAGCCTCAGCCGCCTCATCGATCCCTTCACGCAGGCGTTCGATACTGCGAGACGCGCGTCGTTGCTCTCGTTTGGCATCGTTGACAAAGCCTCGTTGCAGCGATTGGGTGGTTGAATCAAGCGCCTGTTCGGGCGACTCCTGCTGGCTGCGGCGATACGTGTCATAAAGCCGTTCTGCAAGGATCGGCTCGAAGGATTCGGCCTCTTCGATCGTGTCGCGCATTTCCTCTCGCAGCTCTTCCACGCGATCCCGCTGTTCCTGCAATCGTTGCTCCAAACCCTCAGCGGGCCCCGACTCAGACAGGGAAGGGGCCTGTTGCCCGGATTGCTGGCCCATTTGTTCCATGGCCTCACCGATTTCGCTTTGCTCCTGTTCGATGTCTCGCGCCTCATTGCGCATCTCACGCATTTGCTGATCGAATCGACCCGACGTGCGATTCTGGAACTCGTCCCGCAATTCCTCCAGGTCCCGCACGGCGCGCGCTCCCTTGGCAGCGGCCCGCGACGTATCGCCTTCGTCCAGCGCCTGACTGGATTCCTGGACATTGTCACGAACGTTCTCAAGTTGTTGCGCCTGTTCGCTCATGCGGGATCGGTTTTCGGGACGCTCCATGCGATCCTGTAATTCCTCGGTATCGCGCAGGATCTGTTGTTGCTCTTCGCGCAAGCGTTTGAGCTGCCGTTCGATTTCCTCACGTTCCTCGTCAGTTTCCGCCTGCTCCAGTGCCGATTGCAATTCCTGGATGCGCTGGTTCAGATCGTTTTGGCGTCGCGCCAGTTCCCGCAAGCGGCTCAGCACCTGGCGATTCTCACGATCCTCAGTCGTTTCCTGATTCTGGCCGGCCAGCTGTTCGGTCTCATACCGGTTCTCGTCGCTGTCCAGCTGCAGTTCCTCCATCTGCTGCTGCGCTCGCGATTGGCCGCCACCTCCGCCGCCTTGCTGGTTGTTGCGCGACACCGTGGTTTCACCGGGCCGCAACCTCAGCATTGCCTGGTAAGCCTGCTGCGCAGTCACCTGTGCATCCTGCAATCCGTTGGGGTCTTCGTCAGCAGCCGTGCGTTCCAGATGATCTACGGTCGCCTGCTGGAATTGTTTCGCTTCCTGAATCAATGGCACGACTTGCGGATTGCCGAGCATTTCAGCCAATTGGTCGAGTTGCTGCATGGATTCGACTTGTGAACGCGAGATAACATCCACGTCCTCCACGAACTTGCTGCCCGCACTGTCGAAAAAGGGACGGCGGGCAAGGTTCCAGATGGCGTAGACAATCTGTTTCTGCAGTTCTGCCAACTGTGTTCCCGGATTGCCCTGACCACCGCCAGCTCCACCGCCACCACCAGGCTGCTGATCGCCTTGTCGAAAAACCTCTTCAAATTCACGAATGGTCACAAAGTGGATGTCACCGACCGTACGGCGGACTTCGCCATCGGGGCCCTGATCTTCAGCCCAGAAATAGAAAGTCAGCAGCTGATTCGGCTCGACCTGCAGTTTCTCAAACGCCAGCACATGATCGATCTGGTGCCGCGTCGTGGCCTCCAGCGATGAGGCCAATTCCAGTTCGTGAGGCTCCTCGCCAGTCACTCCGTAGTTGATTCCGGCTCGCGTCACACCAAAATCGTCCCAAAAGTTTACCGATAGCGACAATTCCTCGAGCGGCGAAACCTCAACATCGCCGGCCGGTGCCAGTTGCTGGATTTCGCACCGCTGATTGCCCAATGCCCGCAGTGCAAACACAGGCGGAGCCTTGTTCTGGCGACCTTCGGCATCTTTTAGTTCAAGAGTCAGACGCATCGATTCCAGCAGGTCCATGGACACCAGATACCGATTCGGTTCGACAGGATCGGGTTGCAAGTCGAACTCCACTCCGTCCTGGCCAATCAGCCGGCCCTCGGCAATTGGTTTGTTGAGTTGCAATAACAATGTCAGCCGCGTGCCGGAAACGGCAGACACCCGTCGTGTATCCTGAACCAGTTTTTCGGGCTCTCCCGTGTATTCCGGGAACTGCAATTTCGCGTCGGCCCGTTCCAGACGGGGAAACTCGAAAACGTCTACCCGATAGGTCTCGGACTGTTGGCCATCAAAACGCACGTTGTATTCCAGCGGCTCGTTGACAGAAGCGATCCGCGTGCCAAAGACCGGGTCATCCAGACTCTTGTTCATTGACAATCGTGATTCGACACCCTGATCATTCCAGAAAACCAGCTCGGCGTTGTGAGGCAGGTTGCGACTGCCAAAGCGGGCCAGCACCATTAGGCTGGAATATCGTTCCACGGTTGTATTGCCAGGTTCAACGAGCAGACCGGTGGTCATGTCGCCGGCCAACATCGATGCGCTATCACCCCTGCCGCCGGCCGTGCCGGAATACGGGGACGGTTCCATGAACTGGCCAATCAGCACAATCAGGAACCCCAACAGCACAAGGCAACCAAGTAACGGCGCGATTAGCAAGTGCCATTGAGGCACGATTCGCGACCACGAATGCTGGTAGCCGTGATAAATCGCCCGCCGCACAGTTTCATGC
>JBPCVB010000058.1:0-7437 GCA_051010855.1 Pirellulaceae bacterium
CCACCGGCGCGGACCCAGTCAGACAGTTTTTCAGCGAGAGATTCACCAAAACCGTCGCCCTCTGAATACGAGCCATCGGGCAAGACAATCGTATTGAACTTGCTCAGGTCCACGCGTGAAAAATCGCTGCCCTTGACGCGTGTCGAGGGATAACCGAGCACCTGATCGAACAGGTACCAGGTGTGCCCGGATGCGTAATTGGTGGGTGAGTTGACGACGATCAGAATTTCCGGCGGTCGCACCCAGTGAACTTTCGGCCCACCCATGTGAGCGCCTTCCTGCACGTAAGCCGTGTTGGTGGGAATCACTTCGACCTGATGTTCTTCAGCAGCTGCACGAATGACATCCAGCAAGTTGTCGTCGTTGTCCGCTACCTTGATGATTAGCGTGCCGCGTTCGTGTTCGACATCGTTGATGGTGAACGACTCATCGGTGACATGGACGCGTACGCCTTGCTGAATCAACCCGGACATCATCTTCACCGCCCCGTCCGTGGACGGAATCAGGTAGGCGACCGTTGCTTCGGGTATCGTAGCCGGCAGCGAGCGTGGTGTTTCGACGGACCACTCGGTGTGTTGGATGTTCGGCAGGATGCTGGCGGTGGAAAGACACTCGACGTCGAAGGCCAGTGGCATACTCCACGCAGTCACATCGTAGATTTCATCGGGCAGCCGCAACTCGTTACGTTCCAGCTGACGCGTGAGGAACTTTTCATCCATCTCGACATTGCGATCGAACAGGGCTCGCAACAATCGGCCACCCGGCTGGGCCACAGGAATATGGAAGCTGCCGGCCTGGACCAGATGCGTTGACTCTTCGCCATGCATGTCCGTGCAGGTAGATGTCAAGGACTCGTCCAGCGTATAGACATCGATACCGTTGCGTTCGAGCATTGCCATCAGTTCGCGGGCGCGGTGTGGTTTGTCGGCGGTCAGGAAGTAGTGTTTTACAGGGCCGCTAATCCCCAGCTGGACCGCGTCGAGTTTGGCTTCGTAGAAACTCTGCAAAAGTTCCGCGCGGTGGGCCGCCGCAAACTTCACCGTGGCAATGCCGCTGATGTAGTGATTGCGGACACCGTCGTGGTAAGTCAATCGGGTTTCGTCGTCCCGGTCGATGACTGCACCGCGGGCACTGGCCTGTTCCCAGAGGATGCCAAGACCGCCTTGCAGGGTCGGCCACTCACTTCCGTATCCGGGATAGAACGCATCAAAGACTTCGCGTGTCATGTAGCCGAAACCGTACTTGTCGAACCAGCTGGCCTGGTACTTACCAAGGTCGCTGAACCATTCGTGTTGTCGTTCGAGCAGGAACGGGTTTTTGGGATCGGTGGGTGGCGGAAAGTAAAAGGTGCTGTTGGAGCCCATCTCGTGCGCGTCGACGTAGATCTGCGGATCCCAGTCGAGATACGCGGCTACCTTGGCGCGAACTTCCTGTTGACTGTGCCGGAACCAGTCACGGTTCATGTCAAACCAGTAATGATTCGAGCGGCCACGCGGCCAGCGTTCGGTGTGTTCATTGGCCACCGGATAGGATTGGGCGAACATGCCGCGGGATTCGCGGAACACGTTGACAAAACGGTCGCGGCCGTCGGGGTTCTGTAACGGGTCGATAATCACGACCAGATCGTTGAGCAATTGTTTCGTTTCTTCGCTCTGATCGGCCAGCAAGTGATACGCTGTTATCAACGCGGCATCGCTGGGAGAAATTTCGTTGCCGTGCACGCAGTAGGCCAGCCACACGATCGCCGGCGAAGAGTCAATCAATTCGCTGGCCCTTTCGGGATCAATTTCCGCTTTGGCAAGTTCCAGGTTGTTTTGCCGGATCTCGTCCAGCCGCGTCATGTTTTCGGCGGAGGTAATCACCAGATAGTTCAGCGAACGGCTTTCGTACGATTCGCCGTAGCGGACCAGTTTGGCGCGATCCGGCGCAGCATCGGCCAGCGCCTTTAGATAACTCTCTACCTGGTAATGACTGGAGATGTCGTCGGCCCACTGGTAACGCAGGGCCTGTTTGCTATCGGGGATCGCCGGATCGGCCTGGACTTCCGGTAACGGTAACAGCCAGTGATCGTCAGATTGCGCTGCGGGTGACTGGGCATCCGATTGAGCCTGAATAGTGACGGGGACCAGTAACAGGAACAATAATGTGGCGCAAACTGAACGATGCAGATATTTCATGGTGCCGACTCCGGGAAAAATTGCCTTCCCAATGATAGTTTGCCTCGGGCGCTTTGTGACTCGGTGGCAGAAAGGAATCGCTCAAATTTGATGAATGGTTCCCGGCGGGTCAGTACCTTCCGCGCAAACGAAAAAAAACGGGCGGAAAAATTCCGCCCGTTTCGGGGTTTCCAGTCTCGGTGTCAATCTTGTCGGTCTAATTCATGGTGCGAAACAGGTTGAAAAGCTCGTGGTGTGAATCATGGTGCCGGTAACAGCCGGTCAAGGACCCCGGCCGGCGGCCGGTTCACCTCCAATCGGCTTGAGGCCCCGGATGTGTCCGCGGGGCAACAATCCCGAGACATCAATGGGCCGGTTCAACTGATGCACCTGCAAATTGCCGGCGGCATCACGCACCTCCAGTCGCAGATAAACCCGATCGGGTACATCCGCGGCCGGTTTCCAGGCGTATTGACCGGTGTTGCGAATTCCGTTTTCGATGGTGGTCCAGGGACCACTCGCGACAGGACTGAATTGCAAACGCACGGGTCTTAACACCAGGTTGGCGTCGGAAGCCTGCCACTGCACGAGCAGGCGACCAGCATCTTCACCGCGGCCATAGGGTACCGCGGTAATTTGGGCCTGGGGACGCGTGGTATCCACATTGACCCACATGTCAGCCGGATCGCCTCGACGCGGTTGTCGCGCGCGGAGACCTTCGTTACTGACCACGAGGATGCGGTAACCATAAATTCCCTCGGCCTCAACTTCGACGTTGACCGGACTGCGCCGGTCGTCATCGGTGGTCCAGCGACGCCAGCTGTTGCCGCCGTCGCTGGTCATCCACAATTCGACGGTCTTGACTCCCTCGGGACCAATGGCATCGATGTCGTATTCAAGCTGGAATCGGCGAGAGTTGGAATGCCGCGCCATCTGACGCAAACTTTCCATCTTTGGTCCGGAAGCCAGAATTGTGGACGGAACAGGTGGGGGTGATTGGGACTGGCCGGTCGTGGAAGAAATCCATTGCGCGTGGCCGGTCCGCGGGGGTTCGTTTGGTGCAGGAGTTTGGGATTGCTGAATCGATTGAGGTGTTACCAGTACCGATTGTGGCTGGGCGGCCACTCGGGTTCCGTCGGTGCCGGGTTGCCAGTTATTGGTGCTGTTTTCCGTGACACCGACGTTGCGTGGCGAACCGTCGTTGCGACTGCGCCATTGCGTCGCATCAGGTGATCTTGTAGCGGGTGGTATTGCCTGCGCTGATCCCGTCGGGCTTTGGGCAAGCCGATTTGGAGATCGTGGCGGTTGCGGAGTTGTTTGCGGGTTGGGCGACGCCGCACCTGCGTTGGCCTGGGAGGCTGCAGAGCCTTGCCGTTGTGTCCCGGAAGTTGTTCCGTACAAGTGGGCCAGAGCGGCAGGCAATCGGGATTGCTGGTATTGGGTGGTGGTCGCCGGCGTGTTTGCGCGGGCTTGATTGTTTTGCGTAGCCGGCGAAACAGGCACAGGCTGGCTGGTAACCGTTTGTGCCGACGCGGGTCGGGTTCCAGCAACCAGTGGCACCATGATCTGGCGTTGCACTTCAGCCGAATTGCCTGCCCGGTCCTGAATGCGTGCGCGGACAACCAGATTGCGCGCGGAAATCCTTGGCCACCACGCCAGCTCGTCACGATAAACGCCGGCCGGTGGAACGCGGCCACACTGGGTGGGCACTGTGATCCATTTGTCATCGCCGGCGGTCTCGGCGCGATACTCGATTTCCAGTGAACAGGGATCGATATTAGGGTCACTGGCTTGCCAGGTTCCCACAATCCGCCCGGCAGAATCAGGACGGATCTGAAATTCAAAGGTTGGACGTTGGGTGTCGATCGCGATCCGCAACTCGGGCTGGAACCTTTGCGCCGAGGGCAGTTTCCTGCCGTCCCGGTCGACCGTCTGAATGGCAAACCAGAATTCACCGTCCTGACTGGAGGCAAATTTGAACGCGCCGGCTTCGGGACTGCGTCGCGAATGTTCCTGCCACGTTTGACCGCGGTCGTTCGATTGGTGCAACAGTACTTCGACGATGCCCGATTGGGCAGCGTTGACCGAAAAGGGAATTTCAAAAGACTGTTGCCCAGTGGCAATTATCTCTTCGGGGCGTTCAGGCGGGTCGCCTTGTTGAAGCGGTGGCGTAGCGGTAGCTACCTGGGTAGCAACAACGAGCGAAAGACAACTGACCAGGCTCGTCAGTGTGAGCCGGGCGCGGGGGTAGCGCACAGAGTTCATACCGTTCCTTTTGACTGACGTCAGAAACAAAACTGTCGAATTGCATTTATTTCAGGTGGTGCCCTAAAAGTGACCCGGCGTAACGGATCAACTCTGAAATCGACGCTTTGCCAAAGTGCGCGCAACGATTTCTGCAAATATTGGTTTGCACGGAAGATGAGCTAAAGATTGCTCATGCCCGTCGTAGCGAACGGGTGCGACAGGACGGGTCAATATGTTGAACTGGCCAGATATCGGCCCGTATTTGCCGCCTGATCGATAGTGTCTACCACGCCCGTGAATTCCGTTTCAGCTGGCAGATTCAATTTCGATCGGATCAACGTTTTTGTGGCCCGCATAAAATTTGCGAACCGTGACGGTCGATCATGCGTATCGATCGGGCACGGACCAACGGCCTGTCTGCCTTTGCTGCAGTTCAGTTAAGCCCGGTCCGCTTCTCAGGGAAATCGAGAATCACCTGCATTTGCCGGGTGTCTGCGAGATGAGGGTCGTTTTCGGACGACGTGATCATCGAGGCCAGTGCCGTGATCATCGGCAGCGATTTGGAGGTAACGGGTTAGCGCAAATTGGACTATAATTAGTGCGATTTGCTACTTTCTGATCTCCCGCTTCTCCTGTCGATTTCCGCCGCCCTGATGACTACCCCCATCGTCATTGGAATAATAGTTCTGCTGCTGTTGATTGCGGTTGCCGCGCAAGCTGTTATCAAGGCGCGACGACTCGTTTTGCAGGATAAGCGCCTGTCGGACGACGAGTTGGCCGAGTTTCAGCGGATGCGGGAGGAAGGGGCCATCAGCGAGGAAGAGTATCGGCGACTAAAGAAAATCGTTTCCGAACAAACCGTCGAAAAGGTCAAAAGGGATCACTAGACGGCACAGTCCTCCTGAATTGCCTTGTGTGATGCCGGCGCTGCAGCAGCGACGCAGGAATCGCCGTTGGTGGTTAATCCAGCTACGGCGGGCAATCTGTATCGAACAACTGGCGGTTGTCGCTTGTATTGATTCGGTTCAGAGGGCAAAACGTTTTGATCAAAAGGTTGAGTCCGCCTCAGCCAGTAAATCGGACAGTCAGGTTGGCGGTGGAGATTCCGCCACAAAACGCAGAATTAAAATAAGTAACTCGTGGATCGCGGGCAGGGATGCACACAGGACCGGCATTGTTCCTCATAGCTGGTCGTCTTCGAGTTAACCGGGAAAGGCGACATCGTCGAGTCAAAAAGGAGTGTAACCAACATGCCCGCGGGGAACGATAATACTACCGGTCGCAGAGGCGCGACAAAAAAGAACGCGTTTTGTTCGTTTTGTCGCAAGAGTTATCGCGATGTAGGACCCTTGGTCGAGGGTCCTGGCGATGTCTATATCTGCGGCGAATGCATCGAGCTATGCCAGTCTATTCTGGAACAGGAACAGCGTCGACGCGGTCCTACCAAACAGCTCTTTACCAAGATCCCGACACCACGGGAACTGGTCACACGTATGGATGAGTACGTGATTGGCCAGGGTTGGGCGAAGAAGGTCCTGTCGGTTGCCGTCCACAATCACTACAAGCGATTGTCGCTGGGCTGGGAAAACACCGAAGTCGAGATCGACAAGTCCAACATCCTGCTGGTCGGTCCTACCGGCTCGGGCAAGACGCTGCTGGCTCGCACACTGGCTCGTGTCCTCAACGTTCCGTTTGCCATCGGCGACGCGACGACTCTGACCGAAGCTGGCTACGTGGGCGAGGATGTGGAAAACCTGTTGCTCAAGTTGCTGCACGCGGCCGATTTCGACATCGAAGCGGCGCAGCGCGGTGTGATCTACATCGACGAGATCGACAAGATTGGGAAGACCAGCAACAACGTCTCGATTACCCGCGACGTTTCCGGCGAAGGTGTGCAGCAAGCCCTGTTGAAGATGCTGGAGGGAACGGTCGCCAACGTGCCACCACAAGGCGGTCGCAAACATCCCGAGCAGCAGTACATCCAGATCGATACTTCCAACATTCTGTTCATCTGCGGCGGAACCTTCGTTGGCATCGACGATATCATCCGCAAGCGACTGGGTCGCAAGACGATTGGTTTTGGCCAGGATGCGGGCATCCGCGAAGACCGCGATCTGGGTCAGTTGCTGCCCGAGTTGACCAGCGATGATATTCTCGAATACGGACTGATTCCCGAACTGGTGGGACGCCTGCCAGTCACGTCGGCCCTCACTCCGCTGGACGAGGACGGACTGGTCAAGGTACTGACCGAACCCAAAAACGCGCTCGTGCGACAATTCCAGAGTCTGTTTGACATGGAAGGCTGCGAACTGATCTTTACCGACGACGCACTGCACACAATCGCCAGCAAGGCGATACAAAAAGGAACCGGTGCACGGGGCCTGCGGTCGATTATCGAAAGCGTCATGCTCGACATCATGTACGACCTGCCCGAGCAACCCAAGGGATCGAAGTTCGTGATTACCGACGAAATCGTGCTGGGCGATCGCAAGCTGTTTGACCTGCCCGAATCCAAGAGCGCTTGACGCACCGATCAATTCAATCTCAACGTTACCCGACGGCAATCTGCAAGCCGTCGGGTTTTTTTGTGTGCGTCGCGGGCCGGACAAGTGACCCACTTGAGTCACTCCGGCCAATGGGCGAAACTTCTGGATTCAAAATCCCGGAGTCAGGGCCACCGATCGATGCTTGAACTGTTTGACCAAATCAATGATGCCGTGCAATTCATTCGCGGTCAGTGGAACGAGACGGCCGATGTCGGAATTGTGCTGGGCACCGGACTGGGGTCGCTGACAGACGAAATCGATGTGGCCACAACCATTGACTACGGCGAGATACCGCACTTCCCGCAATCAACGGCGATCAGCCATGCCGGGCGACTGGTGTGTGGCAAATTGGCCGGCCTGAATGTGATGGCGATGGAAGGTCGTTTTCACATGTACGAAGGTTACGAGCTGAAAAAGATCACGCTGCCGGTGCGGGTGTTCAAGGCCATGGGTGCCGATTTGCTGGTCGTCTCCAATGCCTGCGGCGG
>JBPCVB010000059.1:0-6533 GCA_051010855.1 Pirellulaceae bacterium
AGCGTATCCAGCGCGTCCTTGATTTGGTGAGTCAGCGCCCTGGTATCAGCATCCGGCTGCTTTTGAATCGTCAACACAACCGCCGGATTACCATTGACCGAAGCGTCGCCTCGCTTCTTCTGCGCCCCGACGACGACTCTGGCAACATCACCCACCAGTACCGATCGCGTCCGCTGTCGCTTGACCACGATTTGCTGGATGTCCTCGACGCCCTGCACGCGGCCGATGCCACGAATCACCATTTCCCGGGATGCGGTTTCCAGATAACCGCCAGCGACATTGATATTGCTGGCCGCCACGGCATCCTCGATGTCCGCGATAGTGACTTCAAACTGATGCGCCTTGTGCGGATCGATCAGCACCTGAAACTGCTGCTTGCCGCCACCCATCGTGATTACGCCGGCCACGCCTTTGACCTGCATCAGTCGTTTGCGAATGGTCCAGTCGGCTATTGTGCGTAACTCGATGGGGTCGGTTGACCCGTCTTCACTCCACATCCCGATCAACATGATCTGGCCCAGCAGTGATGAGATCGGCGCAAGTTTGGGTTCGATGCCCGGCGGCAAGTCACCAACGGCGCCCGCCAGCCGCTCCTGCACGATCTGACGGGCCCGGTATATATCCTGGTTCCAGTCAAACTCCACCTGGATCATCGACAGCCCGATATCCGACGAACTGCGGATCGTGTCGACTCCCGTGGCACCATTCAGGGCCGATTCCAGCGGCAACGTGACCAGTGTTTCCACTTCCTCGGGAGCCAGCCCGGGACACTCCGTGATCAATGTCACTCGTGGGCGTGTAATATCGGGCAGTACGTCGATGGGCAGTTCCTGCGCCGAACGTACTCCGTAAAACGCCAGCAGCACAGCTGCCAGAACAACCAGCAAGCGGTTGTTGAGTGCGAATTGGATAATCGAGTTAAGCATGAAGTGCCAGGCCTGTTGATCTAGTGGCTGTGACCATGATGATTGCCGCCACCGCCACTGCCGACTTGCATGGCAAACAGCAATTGGCTGGCATTATTCATGGCAATGCGATCGCCCAAACGTAATTCCTCGCCTCGTTCGATCACAACCTTGTTGCGATCGCGGTGCAGCACCACGACCTCAATCGCCTGGAACTCGTCAAAGTGTTCGTGATCACTGTGGTCTTCGCCTGGTTCATGGGCGTGCCCGGGTGGTTCGACGATGCCGTTCCAACGGAACACGTAATGCCGCAGGCCGTCGATGGCGAGCGCCTCGCGCGGGATGACAAGGTTTTTTTCAAAAACACGATCGGGGAGTTCTATGTGCGCCCGCTGTCCTGGTTTCCATTGCCATGCGATATAAGGCGAATCGGTCTGGCCGGCCGAATCGACGAACAACTTCTCGTTTTTCAGGTACACGTAAAACGGATAGGTGTTGGTGGCTTCGTCGACATGATTCGACAAATAGGCGATGTGCTGATCGCGAATCTCGTGCTCAGCACCGTCCGGACCAATCGAGATGGTGAACGAAGTGCGTTCATCGATCAGCCGGCGAATTTCCGGCAGATCCATCTCGTAAGCCTGACCCTCCACGGCGAGAACGCCGTGAAAGGACAATTCGCACAGATTGTCACCGAGCTGGGCCATGGCACCGGGTTTGGCCAGTAGCTGCTCAACTACAAAAGTCTCATCCGCCTGCTTCATGACTTCACCAGCATTCAACTGAGGCGGAATCAGGTTTTCAGGAACCCTGACGGTGACACTACGCAGCAGTTGTTTGGTGAGAATAATTTCCTCGATCTGTTCCTTCGTGAGACCGCGAACCAGCAACTCCTGGGTCTTGGTGGCGATCTGGATGGCCAGCCGATCACGTTCGTACTTGAATTCGAGCAACTTCTTTTGGGCAATGCCGCCCTGATCGACCACCGGCTGCAGTCGGTCAATCTGCTTTTCCACGATTCGGGTCTGTTCCTTGGCGGCCAGTAAATCTGCCTGGGCGGTTGCCAGCAGGTCACCGGTTAACTCGATTTCCAGAATCGGGTCACCGGCTTTGACCGACTGTCCCTCGCTAATGAAGACCTGGCGAACCAGGCCGGCAAAACGACTGGCAACATGGAACTGGTCGGCACCTGGAATTTCGCGAACAAAGGCCGGTACCTCGTAGGACGACTGGTATTCGGACCATTCCAGCGGCGCCATTTGCAGATCCATGCTTGCCTGCGAGGTCGGCGACAAGGCCACCCGGTCGGCCGCACCGGCCTGCGCGGCGTGGTCGGCCCCATCCGACTCGGTGTCGTCAAGTGATGAGGCAATCCGGTTGCGAATAAAATCCAGTGGAACGGTCAGACCGACGGCCAGTCCAATAGCCAGTGGCACCAAAGCGAGTCCGATGATTCCCAGTTTGGTCTTGAGCATGAGTTTATACCCACGGTTGATTTACAAGAGTGAATTGGCAATGAGAGAACGGTCAGTCCCGGAAGTTGCGCGCGGAGGAACAAGATATACGTCCGGACAGGCAAGAACAGCGCAGAAGACGCTTTTTAGAGCAGCCAGGTACCCAGATCAGCGCGCACGGACAGCCGGCAACTTGACGTGTCGCACTCAAAGACAGAAAGGCCTCGCGTTGACGGGTTCATCGTTGCCACGATGGAAACCGGCAGAGTCAGGCAAGCCACTAGCGAGGAATCATCCGGCAGTTGAAAGGACCGTTGCACCAGCAACTCGGGACTGCCTTCATGGCAATCGCATTCGTGATGGAGGGGAGCATCCTGTGTGGCGCCATCCGGTTGGCCGAAGGTGGTGTGATGCTGATGCGTTGAGCAAGCCTGATGTTCGTGAAGCCCGTCGTGCTGATGATCGTGCGCATGCGCATGGCACTGGCAGACTGCCTGTCCGGCAATCTGGGAGCCAATCAACGCAATGCACAGTACAAGTTGCCTGATCATCAGGGTTTCACACGAACGGGGGATCAAATCAAAGGCCGCTAAAGCATATTTCCGGCTTTGGCCCCGGTCAACGTCAGCGTTGGCCCGGCACAATCGTCAGAACCCGACTGTTCGGTAAAAACCGGCGAAAATCGTCACTATGACCAGCAACTGCCGAAAAACAAAAATAACCGTTATCACTCGTACCGATCCGCCATCGTTGTCGACAGGTCGCAAAATGTTGTCCCAAACCCGATCTGCAATTTTCGGTCGAGCCTATTCTGGCTCATGGGCGCTCGGTGCCTTGCTGTTGGCAATTTGCACGCCGCTTGACTTGCCGGGACTACAGACAGAAGTCGTGGAATTGGCAGCTGAACCGGCCGTGCAAATGGCCGTCGAGCCGGCGGTGGTCACGCAACCGTTGATCGATATCCAGCAAGCCATTCAGATGGCGATAGACTACGATCCGGAGTATCAGCAAATCGGCTGGCTGATTGAAAAGGCGCGAGGCGATCGCTTTCAGGCCACACGCCTGCCCAATCCAACGCTAGGTTTTGGTGCCGATGAAATTGGCAACGAAGGTGCGGCTGGCCAATACGGTGTGTTTTGGTCACGCAATATTGTTCGCAACAACCGCCCGGCCATTCAGCATCGGTACTTCTCCCTGGAAATTGCCCGCATGCAACACCGTTACGGCATCCGTGGCTGGCAATTGATGCTGGAAGTAGCCCAGCGGTTTCTGACCGTATGCCGCCTGGAGCAGTCTATCCGGGTGACCGAGGCCCAGGTTGCATCGCTCCGCGAGATCTATGAGACGACTCGACAATTACAACAAGCCGGTGAACTGTCACAAGTTGAAGTGACCACAGTCGATATTGCCATCGATACACTGACCCAGAGAATCGTGGAATTTCAGGTGGAACGCGAATACCAGCGTCGGGCGCTGGCGGTGCCACTCGGTTTGTCTGTGCCCGGAGTGGTCGAGGAAGAGTTCGCGTTGCCCGAAACTAATTACGCCTGGTCTGCAACCGTGAATCAGCTTATGACGCGACAACCAACGGACATCGATCCCGGCTGGCTGGACATGCATCCCCAGGTCCAGTTGAAACAGGCCGAAGCGCGACAGAGTTGCGTACAAATTGATCTGGCCCGTGCCCAACGGCGACCCGACCTGCAACTTGGTGCCAATCTCGCTTATGACGATTCCAGCGGCGACACGTTTGCCGGATTTCAGGTAGGCATGCCGCTGTTGAAATTCGATAACAAATCGGGAATGATCACCGCCGCTACCGCGGAATACCAACGGAGGCTGGAAGCGATTCGTCTACGCGAAATGCAATTGCAGGCGGCGCACGCAGTGGCTACAGGCGAACTGGCGCGAATGCAGTCGCGGGTTGCCAATCTACGGGATGTAATTATTCCCAAAGCCGAGGCAAATCTGGCGCAAATCCGCGCTGCCTACGAAATTGGCGAAGCAGAGTTTCTCTTGCTCAGGACCGGAGTCGAGCGTGTTCTGCGGGCCCAGCTGGATCTGGTCGATGCCGAATACGAACTGGCACTCGCTGACGTGCGTATCGCCACGTTGCTCGTCGACCAGTAGTCATTTGCCCGATAGTGTCGCGTGTCATCAGGGTCGGGAATCCCCGTTATGCGGCGACAAATCGCTGCGTATCGCGATACCTGCTGTACGTTGCTTCAGAGGGCGTTATAGTTTGCCGGCTCGTCGTGTCCCGCAGAACTCGCAAATTCGCGGGGCAAACCAGCCTTCCCCCGGCCAGCAAATTCTTTCAAACTGGCCGACCCCATGTGTGCTGTCTTGCGTACAACACATGGAAAAAAATAGCCCCTCAACGGAAACGATAATCATGACCAAACTTAAACTGCTTCCCTTTGTCGCGGTGATGACACTGATCTCATTGGCCGGCTTCGAATTGCTGTTCGGCCAGTTCCAGCAAGCTGCTACGTCAACCACATCGCCCGAGGCTCGCACGGTCGGGTTTCGACTGGCGCAATGGCAAACCCGCCACATGCACGACGTCGATGCAGCCGACGAGTTGGCCGAAGCGCTTGAGCGTGTCGGTTGCGAAGTCACAAAGAACGATCACAACGGACATATTGACGTCCAATACCGCTGCCCCAACTGGAAAACCATCACCGTTGAAAATGGCGAATACGCCGTGCAGTGGTCCAGCTGGCTGGCCGGTAACGGACTGGAAACCGTGATCCTGAATCCGCCCCAAACGGCGGCTTTGGAAAAGGTGCGGTTCCGCATGGCCGATTGGCGAAACGCGCACCTGCATGATGCGGCCCAGGCAGACCAGTTCGGCGCCATGTTGCAAATGATTGGCTGCGAAGCCGAACGGCACGCACACGACGGACACATCGATATCCGGTTCCGCTGTGCCGAATGGCAAACCATTGCCCTGCATAATCACAATGCCGCGCACGCCTGGCAGGACTGGCTCAACCAAAACGGTTTTGAAACCGAGCACTCGCACTAGGTGCGGACGCGCGCTGGAGTACAGGCTTTAGCCTGCTCCGTTCATCAAACACCAATCACCCGGTTACCATTTGGTGCCGGGTTTTTTCGTGCGCTTTCCGCCTCGACTGGCATCGCTGAAGCATGCCCACGCCAGCGTGGGCATGGCACCCTCAATGGTTGTCACTCAATCACCCAACGCGTTGCTTCCCGGGTATTTGTCGCACGGTATGCGGTTTCTGATAAACTGCCACAGATCCAGCCAACTTCTTTTTTCGGGAACGCCCAGATGCACCCCAACCGTGTTTTGTGCTGGTTATCCGTCGGTGCGATTGCCATTTCCGCGTTTCCGCCGATGACAAACGCATGGCAGGAATCGGGCGACCGCACGATAACCGTGGTCATTCTGGATGAAGATGGCCAGCCGCTGGAAAGGGTAAATGTTCGCGCTAATATCTGGAGCAGGAGTCCAGTCTTGGCGCCAGATCGAACGCAAGTCACCGACGAAACCGGGCGTGTGGATATTGAGTTGCCCGGCGATATGTACATCCTGCGATTATGGATCTGGGCCGACGGTTATACCAGGCTGTTTGCCGGCTGGGAAGAAAGTGAAATCAAGGCCGGCGATGTTCCCCCCGACGAGTACACGTTTCGCATGATTCGCGGCTCGACGATAAGCGGAGTTATCCAGAACGAGGATGGCGAACCGATCGCAGGCGCCAAGGTCGGTATTGCCGCCACAGCGGCTCATCCGGAAGGAGATCGCCGTTTGCGTTTCGGCCACTGGTACGCTGAGGCGGACGACAATTCCCTGCTGGTTACCAACGAGCAGGGCCGCTGGTCACTGGATACACTGCCGCCCGCCGAAGATTTGCAAGTTCAGGTTACGTTGTCGCACGAGGACTACATCGATGACACGCGCGGCGAATTGCAAAGAGCGCAATCGGTCACAACTCAACAGCTGCGCGATGGAACCGCCACGATTGTGATGCAAAAGGGAATTGCGATCTCCGGCGAGTTGACCAATGAAGCGGGCGAACCGGTAACCAACGGGCTGGTCGTCTGGGGAGACCAGCCGTATCGGGAGCCAGGTACCAATGAAGTTCGCATTGGTTTGGATGGCAGTTACGAATTGCCACCCATGCCGCCAGGGAATGTCCGGGTC
>JBPCVB010000060.1:0-6752 GCA_051010855.1 Pirellulaceae bacterium
GAACTGGATTGAACCAGCATCGTTATTAGCGTACCGACTCCAATGGCCATCAAACGGTTGTTGGTGACCCAGCTGATCATCTTGCGCAGGCCGTTACCGGCGATCGCCTGCAACCCCTCCGACATGAACTTCATGCCAAGCAGGAATATTCCCAAACCGCCGATCACCGTCAGAATCAGCTTTTTGTAATCCGGTTCCCACAATTCGACGTAGAACTTGGTGTCGACGTAATTGCCCGACGGCGTTGACGCGCGTATCAGCACATCCCGTTTCTTGCCGGTTTTGGCTTGCCAGTCGATTGTAAGTATTTGATCCTCCAGCGTTACGGTGGCTACGTCCTTCTTGGTTCGCAAAATCTTGAGCGTGATCGGTTCGCCCGTCTTGCCAAGTTCGGTAGCCTGAAACAACAAACCCAGGTCAATCGTGGTATTGGGTGCGCCGATCAACGCTTTTTGATCGGGAATCAGCCGTTGAGTGACACGCTGTTCGTCTTCACTCGGAGGCTCCTCAACCACCGGTGTTGCCACCTGCTGCAGGGCTTTCGGAATCAGGCTCCCGGGTGCCAGGGCCACGACAACACATAAAACAAACGGAATCAGCAAATAGGCCGTTCGCAAACCGGAGCGACGTGGCGGAGGAGCAAGCTGTTGAAGCAGTTTGTCGAGGTCCTTGCGCTGTTGTGCCGTCAGATTCTTCATCGATCTCCGTTTTCCCTTAATTCAAAAACCCCTGGATCGCTCTCGTTACGCACTGTCCCCGTAGGCCGCGACGCACGCATTGCAAACTCCGGACCAACACACGATTCAAAATCCGCGAACACATCGGCGCCGGCTTTCGACAGGAGGGGCCAGATAGTAGATTATTAAGAGTTGTTAACATAACAATGCGTCGGAGTTGGCCAATATGGTCGCCTGGATATCGTGGATTTTCCCGGGCTTGTGGCCAGACCCACGGGCTTGCTCGCGCGAAATCCCGTCTCAGAAGCCCGCCGCGCGCGATTTCGCCCGTCATCAACGGTCGCACGCGGTCCATTGCCCCTGGGTTACGAAACTCTGGCTGGGCAAAACGACCGGCCGGCAGGCAGGGACGAGTCAGGCAACCGGTCCATCGTGATTTTCGTCTATGGCTAACCACAAGAAATCGAAACAAAAAAAAGCGGCAAACGGGTCGTCCGACGCCACGACTCATGGACCAATCGCTGACCAGAATTCCGACGAGTTCCCGGTTGGCGATGTTCCTGCAAAAGCCCGCAACATTGATCTTGAAACTTACGAACGGGAATTGCGTCGTCTGCAAATCGAACTGGTCAAGTTGCAGGAATGGATCAAGGAGCGCCAGAAACGGCTGTTGGTAGTCTTCGAGGGTCGCGATGCGGCTGGCAAAGGAGGTACGATCAAGCGGATTTCGGAACGACTGAATCCCCGGATTTGTCGCATTGTGGCATTGGGCAAACCGACCAGTCGCGAACGGAATTCCTGGTATTTCCAGCGCTATGTCGAGCAGTTACCAGCCAACGGCGAAATGGTGTTAATGGATCGCAGCTGGTACAACCGGGCCGGCGTGGAACGCATAATGGGCTTCTGCACCGACGAAGAATATCACGAATTCCTTGTATCCTGCCCCGGCTTTGAACGGCTGCTTGTTCGTTCCGGCTTGATCGTGGTCAAGTACTGGTTTTCGATCAGTATGGCCGAGCAGGAAAAACGGTTTCGAAAAAGGCTGCGTGATCCCACGAAGCATTGGAAGCTAAGCGAGATCGATCTGGAATCGCGCTCCAGGTGGAATGAGTATTCGCAAGCCAAGGATGTCATGATGCAGCATACCGATACCAGCCATGCACCCTGGTACGTCGTCGAGGCAGATAGTAAACGACGGGCCCGACTGAATTGCATCCATCATTTGCTGGAGATGGTTCCCTATGAGGAAATCACGCCAGAGGTGCCGGATGCATTGTCGCCCCGGCCGGTGGAGATGCCGCTGCCGCGTACACCCAAAACCGACCGTCATATCGTGCCCGAAGTGTATTAGTTGCGGGGTACGGCGAGTTGAACCTGCCTAACGGAATGATTTGCTGCCTCAAGAACTGGAAAATCCAAAATTTCATGATTGGGGTGAGGCAAATTGTCACCCTGTTACGCACTGGGTTTTGAAGAAAATCTGGAAGGAATCCGGCACTCACCCATTCACAATCGAGGAATCCAGCATGTCGACCATGAACTTGTCCACAACCGTCGCGGCGCCTTTGTCACAGGTCTTTGAAGCGTTCGCTGATTTTTCCAAGGCCGATCAAACGGTCGAATCCATCGTGCGTATCGAAATGTTGACCGACGGTCCCGTCGATGTGGGAACCCGCTTCCGGGAAACACGCATCATGTTTGGCAGGGAAGCCACCGAAGAGATGGAGGTCACTGCTTTCGAGCGCGATCGCCTGGTCACTGTATCGGCCAATTCCTGTGGCTCAACGTTTGACTCCACGTTCCGTTTCACGCCCGAGGGAAACAACACGCGAGTCGACATGGAAATGATCACTGCGCCCGTCACGCTGATGGCCAAACTGATGTGGCCCATCGGCTGGATGATGAAAGGCACCATGAAAAAGATGATGCAAGGCGACATGGATCAGGTCAAAGCCGCCTGTGAAGGAAGTTCTCTTGCCGGAAACGCAGTTTGAAATCGTGACTGACCTTGTTCTGGAACGAATGCAACCCGCTGACTGGAGCGAGGTCGCCAGGCTGATTCATGATTCGACCAATGGGTGGTACGAGGCTAACCGCAACCATTTGATCTTTCCTCATGGCCCCGAGTCGACTTTGCTGTTTTGCGACGTGTACGAGGAACTGGATCCGGGCTGCTGCATCGTCGCCCGTTCAGGCGATTCGAACCGAATTGTTGGCTCCTGTTTCTTTCATCCTCGGGAAACTCACTTCTCGTTGGGAATTATGAACGTGCATCCGGATGCGTTTGGCAAAGGAATTGCCCGTTCGATGTTGCAACAGATCATTGGTCTCGCGACAGCAGAACAGAAACCGGTGCGACTCGTGTCCAGCGCCATGAACCTCGATTCGTTTTCGCTGTACACCCGGGCAGGATTCGTGCCTCGCCAAACGCTTCAGGACATGATCCTGGAAATTCCAGCGGATGGCGTCGACGCCTCGCACCCGCTGAAAGACCGAATTCGCGATGCGGTTGACCAGGATGTCGAAGCCATGGGGCGACTTGAACGACAAGTCGCTGGCATCCAGCGCGAACAGGACTATCAATACTTTGTCGCGAATCGCGCCGGTTATTGGCACACGTCCGTTCTGAAAGATGGCGACCAGCTTGCCGGCTGGATCGTCTCCATCGCTCATCCTGCCTCCTGCATGATCGGCCCATGCGTTGCCAAAGACGAAGACACGGCACTTGCGCTGCTGCTAAACGAAATCAACTATCGCGCCGGCAACACAATGGTGTTTCTGGTACCGGTTGATTGCCACAACATCGTGCAGGCTGCTTACCGCCGGGGCGCCCGCAATTGTGAACTCCATGTCGCCCAGGTCCTTGGGGAATTTCAGCCGTTTAAGGGCGTCGTCATGCCGAGCTTCATGCCTGAAACTGCTTGATAATGGCATCTATTTCGGACTGTCCCATTTCCTTTCAAACCGCACGGGTCCAGGATAGTCGGAAAACTCGATCGTCAACGCGATCACCCGCCCATCTTCCGTTTCAAATGCTCCCTCGTCAGGCTGTGCAAGCGGGCGTAACAGGGCAAAACGGTCCATGCCCGTTGAGCCCATCTGGCAAGGTAACTCACCTAGACCAAGTGCGATATGGCCGTCTTCTCTCAGGTGAATCTGCACGGAACCCCAATCCTCGTTTTGAAACAGGCCGGCGTAGCTGTTGGCAGGCAGGGACAATCCGTCAACGGATGGATTAGGGCCCAGCTCCTCCAACGTCTGCGCAGTCTGCTCGTGAAAGCGTGAAGTCATTTGCTTCACCATTGGCAACAAGTCCGGACCTTCCAATCCCTGCAACTTGTCGATGACATCGAACACAACCAGTTGCGGCAAAACGCCGGTCGCGTTGGACACTGCGGCGATTCCCAGTTGTTCCTCCGGCATAATGGCAATCATCGCCGACGCGCCGATGTAGCCGCCGCCGTGTTGCAACAGGGGTTGGTCCTTGTACGTGGTTACAAACCAACTGAGCCCAAACCCTTTCATCTCCATATTCGGAATGCCCGGCGCACCCCCCTGTCCTTCAGTCTGCAATCGTTGCATTTCTGCGATGTTGTCGGGTGACAGGATTTGTCGCCCGTCAATCGCACCGCCATTCAAATGAAGTCGCAGCCAACGCGACAAATCATGGATGCTCGTGCCCATTCCGCCTGCGGCATGCATGGTGCTATTACTCTTGCGGACACTGGCCGGGACGATTTTGCCATCCTGAATTTGCATCGGCAGGGCAACATCGGACGCGTCATACATTTGACTGGCATACGCGGTTGAAGCGGTCATCCCTGCAGGCTCGAATATCGAATCCGCCAGCACATCCTTCCACGACCTTCCGGCAACCGATTCGATGACACGTCCCAGCAACGTGTAATGCACATTGCTGTATTGTGGTTCGTCAGCGGGTGCGACTTCGCGTAGCCATCGGTAGTATCGTGGCTCGGTAATCTCACCCGAATACGCGTCCAGAAAAACAATCGGGGTATTATCCAGTCCCAAGGCGTGCGTGAGCAGGTCCCTGATCGTGACGGAACTGGTGACATGTTGATCGGCCAGTTCAAAATCGGGAAGGTAATCCTTGACTGAATCGTCGAGGTCAAGGTGACCCTGTTCGACGAGTTGCATTACGGCCGTCGCAATGTATGTCTTGGTGCACGAGGCAACGTAGAACATGGTATCGGGCGTGACCGGTAGCTCATTGTGCGGATCGCGATGCCCGAACGTCCCTTGATAAATCACCTTGTCTCCGCGAACCACGACGACCGCAAGACCGGGTACCTGCAGGTCTTCCATGGCCTGCTGCCAACGCTCCGGAAGATCCTGTAGCTCGGCCGGTATCCCCACTGTGTCCTGTGCCAACATTTGGGGTGCCGCAATCAGTACCGTGATGAGGCTGCAAAACGTTGCGTATAAAATTGTTTTCATATTTGGGATCCTTATCCTGTTTTTGTCTTCTTGCTGCTTCTTCCTGTTTTCTTCGTGCAGGTGGTTTGTTTTGCACGCGCTGCAGTGGTCGCGACTCGGTCGGTTCCAGTGTCCGCTGCATCAACACCCAGATAATTCAACAGTCGCTTGTAAACGGGGCCTTGGGACGAGATCGGGTGGAACTGCCTCAAGTCCGCGACCGAGGTACGAATTGACTTGATGGTCGCGCGTCCTGCCAGCTCCGTCATCACCGACGTGAGTGAAATCTCGTTAACCAGACCTGTGTACAGGATGTAGGCAACCACCGGGCTGCCGGGCCAAATCGCTTGAAAGACCGAGTCGCCTTCCTGTCTCAACAGGGCCAGCAAATGCTGCGTGCCGTCGACATTGAGACTCAGCAATTCACCTGGCAGCCTGTGCGTTATCTCTTTTCCGTGCGGCCTGACGATGACCCGTGCGCCGGCAATTTCAATCGGTTGATAGCCCTTGACGATGACAACCACCCCACGCTTGATCGCTGCTTCCACCGATGGCAACACAATCTCCAGTACCTGGGGCACCGCGTCGACCAAAACGATGTCTTGCGACTCGGACAGCATCATATGCGCTCGTTCCAGAACCTGATCACGGGTGCGCAATTGATAGATGCGATCGTCGCCAGCTGTTTTTTTCCGAGTAGTCAATGCCTTTTGTGCCCGGCGTCGATTCTCACGAAACTTCCGCTCAAGTCGATTGAGCAGTTCAGCGACCGGCACGGCGCGAAATCGGCGCACTTCGTCGTCATCAACCAGCACGGCTCCCTTGGCTTCCAGCGATTCGAGCGCCTTGTACGTATTGGCGGCCGGACGCGAAATTGCCTGGGCGACCCGATAGCCGCTGGCCGCCGGTTCGCGGATCAGAAACGCGTAAATCTGCGCCTCCAGACGGGTAAACCCCAGTTCTACCAGGCTTTCGATCTGCTCACTCATGGGTTACCGATTCCTCCACGTTTATTAGTAGTACTTGCTACTAATATACAGGGTTTCACCGGTTGGCCAAATAATTCGGCTAAAATCTTCGCAACACGCCAAATCCTCCGGGAGCCGAGGCTATGCAAAACACGCAAAAATTCGCTCTGTTCATCGCAATCGCAATGTATTGCTGCGCGGCCACAGCGCAGGCCCAGACCGGGAACATTTCTCCTGCGGAAGAGTACGCGGAAATTGCCTCGCAAATCAGCGAGTTGTTGCAACGGGAACTCGAGCAAAGAAACATTCCCGCATTGTCGATCGCGATCGTGGACGGGGACCAGAGCGTCTGGGCGCAGGGATTTGGTCTGGCCGACCTGGAAAATGAGACGCCGGCGACTGCCGCAACCATCTACCGCGTGGGATCGGTTTCCAAGCTGCTCAATGACGTTGCCGTGATTCAGCTTGTCAAGCAGGGAAAACTCGAACTGGATACGGACATCCGGCAGTTCATTCCCGAGTTCGCGCCACAGAATCCCTCGGGTCAGCCCAGTACGTTGCGGCAACTTATGAGTCAGCACAGTTGTCTGGTGCGTGAGCCGCCCGTCGGGCACTACTTTGATCCCAATGACCCGACGTTGGAAGCGACGGTGATGAGTCTCAATCAGAC
>JBPCVB010000061.1:0-3384 GCA_051010855.1 Pirellulaceae bacterium
TGACGCTGCCCGCTGGCCAAATCGGTGAGTTGGTGGTCAGCGGCGACCATGTGTGCCGGGACTACTTCCGCAATCCCGAGGCAAATGCCGAAAACAAGATTGTTGACCCACTGGGCGTGATCTGGCACCGCATGGGCGATACGGGCTACTTTGACGGCGAGCATCGGTTTTGGCTGACCGGCCGCGTGCATTCGACAATTCGGCGAGACAGTGAGTTGTTGCACCCGCAATTGATCGAACAAGTGGTTGCGCGTGCCCTGCCAAAGATCAATCAAGTGGCGGCGGTCGGAATGCCTGACAAACAGCTGGGGCAGGCGTTGTGGATCGTAGTCGTTGGGGGATCGGAACAACCACCGGGCATAAAGGATCAAGTCGCAGCCGCGGTACAGGAATCGGTGTATGCACAATCGTGTGACCGCGTGTTGATTCGCACGGATGCCTTGCCTGTGGATCCGCGGCACAATTCCAAAATCGACTATGCTGCCCTGACCGCATTGTTGCTGGAAGAGTACGGCGGATGAACGATCATGAATCCCGGCAATTCGAATTGACCCCCGACGCACCGTTTTACCGTCGCTTCGGTGCCTGGTTGAAAGAGCGTTTTCCTCTGCTGGGCCACGGAATTCTGATCGTCAGCTACTATTCGTCCAACCAGTTTCTCGCTGAAGTTCTCACGGCCCCGGACGAAAAACTCCGCTACACCATCGGATCGTTGCTGGGTGCGATCACGTTATTCTGCATCTTCTTTCATCTGCGTGTGTTCGACGAGCACAAGGACTTCGAGGAGGACAGCCTGCACTATCCCGACCGTGTTTTGCAACGCGGCCTGATTTCGCTGCGTGATCTGAAAATCGCGGGTGGCATTGCCATCGGTCTGGAGATCCTGCTGTCGGCTATCTGGATGCCGACCGGCAAGCCTGCGGCGCTGGTTGCCGTGCTGGTGACCTTGTTTTTCTCCTGGCTAATGCTGAAAGAGTTTTTTGTACGCGACTGGCTAAAGCAACATTTTCTGATGTACGCAATCAGCCACATGATGATCATGCCGCTGTTGGCGATGGTCGTCTTTTCATTCACGACCGGCGAATATTTCTGGACGGCGCCGACCTGGTACTGGGTGTATGCCTTTGTTGGATTCTTCGTCACATTGAATTGGGAGATTTCCCGTAAAATTCGCTCGCCCGATCAGGAAATCGAAGGCGTCGACAGTTATACGAAAATCTTCGGCACCTACGGGGCGGCCTGGGCTGTGTTGATTGTCCGCGCGATTGACACCTTCCTGGTGGCTCTGGTGGGGTGGCATATCGGAGCGAGTACCTGGTTTTACGTGGCACTGATTGTGCTGTATTGTTTGTGTCTGATCGGTTTTCTCCAGTTCCGGTTCAATACAAATGCAAAAAATGCCAAACGCATGGAAACCTATGCAGGGCTGTATATCATCGCATTCGACCTGATACTGGCCATCGAGTTGATTCGCAGTCACGGTGTGGAGTTTCGCCTGTGGCCATAGCGCGGACAGGAAATTGAAGCAACATCATGCACGTTTACGGCTGTGATCCGGTAGCTGACCAATCCACGTCGATTGATCATTTGCAGCCTGGCGGCAAGGCCCGCAATTTGATTGAACTGAGTCGGCAGGGTTTCCGCGTGCCGCCGTTTTTTGTGCTGCCTGCGTCGGCGTTTCGCTATGTTGTGGCCCGGAATCCTGAACTGCAATCGTTGATCGGCGATCTGGCGCGGGCAGGCGACAGTCAGCGATCGGCGGCCGCTGACCAGCTGCGAAATGCGATTGCCTCATGTCAGTGGCCGGAGCAATTGCACGTTGACTTTGCCGAAGCCTTCAACCGCATGATGGATTTGCCTGGACAGAATGGCCTGAGCCAGGCCGCAATCCGTTCATCCGCCGTTGACGAAGACAGCGAGGATCATTCTTTCGCCGGGATGCATGACAGTTTCCTGTTCGTGAACGGCTTTGAGGAAGCGATTGAGAAATCCAAACGGGTGTGGGGTTCGGCCTTCAATGATCGGGCAATTTCCTATCGCCTGGAAAGCGGTTTGAGTATCGCCGAAATCGCCATCGGGGTAGTGATCCAGCGCATGATTGATCCGTCGGTGTCCGGTGTAGTCTTTACCTGCAATCCGGCCAATGGACGCACCGACGAAATGGTGGTCAGCAGCCTGTTCGGTGTCGGCGAAGGCCTGGTCAGCGCAGGATTCGCGGCTGACACATTTACGCTCAACAAACGGACACGGGGTATTCAATCAGACATTGTCGATAAAACCCGGCAAATTGTGCTGGACTCCACCGCAGGCGAAGGGGTTCGCGAGCAACTGGTTGCCGATGACCTGCAGAAATCGGCCAGCCTCGATGAAGAGCAACTCAACACGACAGCGCTTACCGCGATTGAAATAGAAAACACATTTCGCCGGCCGCAGGATATCGAATTCTGCTTTGACAAAAGTTCCGAGTTGTTCGTGCTGCAGGCCCGTCCGGTGACCCGGCAAAATGAATTTGGGCCGGCCGCCGGCAATCGACTGGTCTGGGACAATTCCAACATCATCGAAAGTTATTCCGGTGTCACGACCCCGATGACGTTCAGCTTCATTCGGCGGGCCTACACCATCGTGTATCACTGTTTCGCCGAAGTCATGGGGATTTCACCACGCAAGGTAAAAGACAGCCGGCTGGTGTTTGAGAACATGCTGGGTCTGATCCGCGGACGCGTTTATTACAACCTGCAGAACTGGTACCGGCTGATTCGCTTGTTCCCGGGCTTCCAGTACAACGCGTCGTTCATGGAATCGATGATGGGGCTGAAGGAGCCCCTGGTACTGGATGACCCGGTCCCCAAACCTGGTTTCTGGCGCAAGTGGTTTGTTGAGTTTCCGGCACTGGTCCGTCTGGTGTTGCGTACCGGCTGGAACTTTCTGCGGATCAAGTCCATCGTCCGGGACTTCGAGGACAACTTTCGCGAACACTATGATCGCTGGGACGCCATGGATTTTCTCGAGCTGGCGCCGCATGAGCTACGCGAGCTGTATCACGAGATGGAGGATGCGTTATTGTGGAATTGGAAGGCTCCGATCATCAATGACTTTTACGTGATGATCTACTACGGACTGCTCAAGAAGCTGTGCAAAGGCTGGTGCGGCGATGAAACGGGTACGCTGCAAAACGACCTGATTTGCGGTGAAGGTGGTGTGGAAAGTGCCGAGCCCGCGAAAATGCTGCTGCGACTGGCCAGTGTGGCCGGTCAAAACACCGAATTGCGTGATGAAATCTGCAATGCTCCGCTGGAGGAATTGCCGGCACGCATCAGCTCCAACGGTAACTACCGCGACTTCAATATCCTGATGACCGAATATCTCGACCGCTATGGTTTCCGT
>JBPCVB010000062.1:0-7318 GCA_051010855.1 Pirellulaceae bacterium
GTCGTAGACCGTCGGCCCGCAACTGTACATCGTCACCTTGCCAGGCTCGATGGACTTGAATTCCTCAATCTGGTTGGTCAGCGAGTTGTAAAGCTGGATTTTCATGGCGAGGGGTCCCGGTGGCTAATTCGTGGGTCTTCGCAGAATCTAACGCCTAACGGCGGAAAGTGACAAGGCGAAATGGCGTGGCCGCGAAAGACCAGAATAGCCCGCAGCGCCAGCGAGGGTGGAGTTAGATGGCCTCGCTGGCGCGTCGGCTACAGTGCGCCATTCTATCCGAACCACTGATAGAGCCATGGATGGACCCACGGGTTCGCCCAGGCATAAAAAGCCGATGCAATGCTGATCCCCAGCAACAACAGGGCCACTGCCCGCATCAGGCGGCTTTCGCTAAGCGCATCCAGCGCCGGAATCATGGCCGTCAGCCACAGGGGGATCAGCCAGAACAACCAACGTGGACCGCACGTCCAGCCGCCGTAATTGCGATCTTCGATCGGACGAGTCACGTAGAACGCGATCACCACGACGGACACGGCGATGATGACCAGCGCCAACAACCGCAACTTGTAGGTGCGGGACACACACAGGGCCAGCACGCCAAAAATCGACAGCAACCAGATCGGTGTCAGCGAAAACGCCCCATGATGCCCCAGCGTCAGGTTAAACAGGTACCGTTTCCAGTCCGACTCGCCCTGGTCCACGGACGACTTGTTCGTATTCTGTTTCAACCAGTAGCTGCCAGGATATTCATACCAGTTATTCCACTCACGGATTTCGATTCCCATGCCGTCGGCCCGTTCAGCCAACACCAACGGCAACGTCGTTTGGTCGAAGTACACAATCCAGCGACTTTCAATCGGATCATGCGTGGGCCAACCACCGGCCAACACCTGCACGGATTCAAACGATTCGTCAGTCAAATCCTCGCGAACGGCCTTCATCGCCTGTTTCAATGATTCACTGAATTCGCCTTCGGCCAACCGGTCACCGGTAACGTGCGAGACAATATTCAAAACCGGTCCATCATGGCGATGTGCGTAAGCCGGTTGCCATTGCTCGTGCGCAACGTGGTTGGTTACAAAAAAACCGGCAGCGATAAGCAGTACCGGAGGCAAAAAGGCCAGCAAGGTCTTTGAAACGCTACGCATCATGCACATCGTCATGGTGGCAACCAGAAAGGCCAGTGCCGGCAACTCTACTGCTGCGGCAAAGCCCGTCGCCAGCCCAGCCAGCAGATACCATCCCCACGATTCTGACCGGCGTTGCCAAATCATGATCAAGGCATACAGGCCGACCGAGGTCGCGACGACCGCCGGCAAGTGGTTGTTCAGCGTAACCGCAAACGTGGTGACAAACGTGCCAAACGTGGCGCAGCCCATCAGGAACATGCGAGTCCATTCCGACTGGCCCAGCAAATCCCCGATTCGACCAATCGACCAAAAGAAGAACAACAGCGGCACGACCTGGCAAATCACCAGCATCCACCGCACAACGTCAAAGGTTTCGTTTTTCAGCGTCCAGCCCGTCACCGCCTTGAGTCCCACATAGGGATACGTCAGTACCGTGGTCAGCCACGTCGGTTTGCTGGAATAGTAGTGCGGTCGAAAATCGCGACCCCAGTGCAACACCTTGTCGATGGTGTCCCATGAACGGCCGTTTTCTGCGTTGAGTACCAGATCGATGCAATACGTGTCGTGGTCGCCCAGCGAACGAATGGTGCACCAGCGGCTGCGGTCGTTGGCACTGAGGAACGGCACGCTGACTCCATGCGAGTCCCCCTCGATTTGCCAGATGCGGGCACAGATAACGGCCAGCGAGCAAATAATCAGCAACCAGTAAATGGACCAGCGTGTTTTGGTATCCAGCTGGTTGCCGGGGCGCAACGCTTCGTCATTCGTGGCCGCAGGATCGGTCGGTTGCGTCGCTGTCACTGGTGTTGGCTGGTCGGTTTGCTGGAAGTCCGCGGCAGGTCATTGGCCGGGGCCTCCGGATTCGATTTATCGCCTGCCACACTGCCGACAGTTTCCTGAACGGCGAATCGACGTCCGCGTTTTTGATCCCGCGCGACAATCAACTCCGCCAAAAATCCCATCGTCAACAACTGGGTCCCCAATAACAAGGCGGCCACGGAATAAATTACGACAGGTCGCTGGTGCAACGGTGTCCAGTCGGGAAAGAAATTCATACGCAGGATCCAATAGATCGCCATGTACACCAGACCCGCCATGCCGACAAGAAAACTGGCAATCCCGGCAGTGCCGAGCAAGTGTTGCGGACGCTGACTGTAACCCGTCAGAAAGCAAACAGTCATTAGATCGAGCAGTCCCTTGACGATGCGTCCCGAACCGTACTTCGAGCTGCCGTATTTGCGTTTGCGGTGATGCACTTGCGTTTCACTGACCTTAAATCCCCGCGCAGCAGCCAGCACCGGTACGAACCGATGAAACCCTCCGTACAGATCCACTTCGTCGAAGACCTCACGGCGATACAGTTTGAATCCGCAGTTGTGATCATGCAGCTTGACCTTGGTCAGCGTATTGACCATGCCGTTGAAGATGCGGGATGCCAGTCGACGTGTCCACGGGTCTTGCCGATCGACTTTCCAGCCGCTGACGACATCAAAGCCCTTGTCCAATTCAGCGAACAGTCTCGGGATCTCATGGGGATCGTCCTGCAAGTCGGCATCGATTGTCAGGACATGATCGTGACTGGCAACGACCGTTCCGGCCGAGATCGCGGCCGCCTTGCCAAAATTCCGTCGCAGCCGCACACCGAACACTCGGGAGTCCTCGGCGGCCAGTTTCTGAATCTCGCTCCAGGAGCCGTCGGTGGAACCGTCGTCGACGAAGATCATCTCAAACTGGTAGGGGTGGTCCTGCTCGACGGCGACCAGTTCCGCATGCAATTCGCGCAGGCTCTGCTGCTCGTTAAACAACGGAACGATGACTGAGACGTTTTTCGTGTTTTGGCCGGTATCCGATTCCTTCATTACTTAATTATAGCTGTCAAAGGGCTGCTTGCTGACAGGCCAGTTTCCAATGTGACACAGACCTCGCGGCTGTGACGATTGTCAGGGCCCCGCACAGGCTGGAGAATTATGCCACCAGGGGAGTCCCGTCGCATTCCGGTTGATATCGCTATTTACTCTCGCGACGCGTTCGGACTACGATTGACGGCGAATATCGAGCCGCGTCCTGTTACCTTCCGTTGAGCCGGGCGCGTTAATGGATTAACAAACGGTCAATGAATTGACCCACCGGAGAAGGAACGATGCGGTATCTCGCTACACTCGGTACGTGCCTGATTGCCACGACATGCTTTGGCCTGACCGCCACAGCGCAGAACTTCGGCAACAACAATAACGAATCCACTCGGGACGCCGTTACGTTTGTGCTGGAACTCGATGACGCCATGATTGAGGCGTTAAAGCGCGGAGAACCACTGAAAAGCTCGATTCCGCCACATTTGCGTGACAAGGTGACCGAAGTCCGTCTGCGTTACGTGCCATCCAGCACGGCCGACCGCGGCTTTAGTCCTCCGGCAACCGAACCGATCAGCACTCCAGGCAACGGATTTGACCGAGGTACCGGTCAGCCACCCCGCTTTCAGCCGCAGGGAACGGGCGGTAATTCCGCATCGGGCCTGTTGCCGCGCAATGAACCGGCGACTCGCAACCCGAGCACGGTAACACCACCCCAGGGAACCATTCCACAATTCAATCCGCGTGGTCAATCCGCCTCGTCGCAAAACGATCCGGGGTTCAATTCTCGCGGATTCAACAATGACCGACCTGTGCCCGGGACCAATGGAGGAAATAACTCAGGCTTCGTGCCAGTTAATCCTGCAACCACGAATAATGGCTCCGGAAGCCAGTGGCAGCAGCCATACGGTCCTCCGCCACCGCAATCGTGGCAACCACCGGCCGGACAGTCTGCTCAACCGGCCACGGTGCCCGAATTCCAGCCCACGCGTACCGGCCAGCCGAACAACGGCAGCTTCGTGCCACGTACGCCCGATCATTACCGTTCTTCGGCCCCCCCGTCAGGCAACGAATACGACACACGACGCGGACAGCCCCAGTGGAACAACGTGACTCCGCCTGCTCAACCAGCACCGGAATACGCCCGCACCAACCCGCAACAGCAAACCGGACAGCCCCTGTACCCGAACGCCCCGCGCGATGATCGCTTTGCATCTCGGCAATGGCAAAACACTCAGCAACCTGCATCGGTTCCGGGCGCCGCACCTGTCGGTTACCACCCCTGGCAACAACCATCGTGGCAACAGGTCCCCGGTGACTCAATCGTCAACGGCCATGACCGGCCAATGATCCCCAATCAGGCACGGATTGCGTCGTATCCCGGCTATGGCAATCAGCTAGCCAACACGAGCGATATCACCGCCAATATTCCGGGTGGAGGTCAACAGCAACAGGAGGTTGGACCGAATCGCAATCCGAATCCGGAATTACCGGCCGCCCAGATCAATCGTTTTAACAGCTTTCTCTATTTCCTGTTGTTGTGTTCGATTGGCCTGAATATCTACCTCGCATGGATTTCGCGCGGATTCTACGTGCGCTATCGTGAGCTGGCAGATGAGTTGCGGGAAACTTTCGCGACGACCGTCTAGAACGTTGCGGTCCTGCAGGTACCCAGGTAACTTGCCCGGGCGGTCTTTCGGTGTGATGATGTTCGCGTTACTGTGCAGATCGTTTTGGTATTTGCTGCGTGTCTGACAGCGAATTCAGATCACCTGCACAATTTTCAAAAACGCGATCAAACCTTTCAATTCGGCCTTTACTCGATCGCCGAATCTCTTCAGAATGCCGCGGCCAAAATACCCGCAATCGTGTTTGGCTGCTCGATGGAATGAGCGCCCGCCCGGCACGAGAAAACATCAAGCAATGGAGTGCGAAAACCATGTTTTCTTTCAAGCAAGCTGCTGCAATTCTGGCGATTGCCTTCAGCTTTGGCTGTCTTGTCACGACCCAGGCCGCCGCCCAAACCCCTGTTTGTGTCGTCGATGTGGCCCAGGTGTTTGAAAACCACTCTGGATTCAAGGCGCAGCTGGAAAACCTCAAGCAACAGGCCGAACAGTACAAGCTCGAATTGCAAGGGCGCGCACAGCAATTGCAGGCCCAAAGCGAGGAACTGAGGAACTACAAGGTCGGTTCGCCGGAATACAAACAACTGGAAACCGAACTGGCGACCGCGTCAGCGAATCTGGAAGTCGAACGTCGCAACAAGACCCGCGAATTCGTGGAGATGGAAGCCAAGGTGCACTTCGAAACGTATCTCGAAGTCACTCAGGTGATCGGCAATCTGTGCGAGCAACGCGGCTATCGCATGGCTCTGCGTTTCACAAGCACACAAATGGACGCCACGGATCCCGCGTCGATCATGCAGACCGTTAACGAATACGTGATTTTTCACCGACCCCAGGTGGACATTACACAGGATGTGATTCGCACAATCGCTGGCCAAAACCAGATGAGTAATCGGCCTGCCGAAGCACAGAATCGTTAATCGAACCCGACCCTCAGCCGAAGGATCATCCCGTGCCTTCCCTGCGACACCAAAACACGATTCAGCAACCTGCCATCGTCACCGGATTCGGATACTGGTCCGGTCAGGACGTCACCGTTGAGTTTCGTCCGGCCGCCGAGGACACCGGTATTCGCTTTGTCCGTTGCGACCTGCCGGGAACGCCGGCCGTACCTGCCCGCATCGCCAATCGCACGCAATCGCCCCGTCGCACCACGATTTGTCAGGGTGCGGCTTCGGTTGGCATGGTGGAACATATCATGGCCGCGTTGTACGCCTTGCAGATAGACAACTGCGAGATCTGGGTGAATAACGGCGAAATGCCTGGATTCGACGGGTCTTCGCAGCCCTTTGTGGAAGCCCTCGATCGCGCTGGCGTGCAGTCGCAGGGCAAGGCACGAGCCGTGATCACCACGACAGACACGTTGAAGATCGGTGATGATGAGCATTGCTGGATTCAGATTGAACCGTGTGATCACTTCCGCATCACTTATCACCTGGACTATCCCCACCAGCGGCAGATCGGTCGCCAGGACTTTGAACTGGATGTAACTCCCGAAAGCTTTCGGGAAGAGGTCGCCCAGGCCAGAACCTTCCTGTTGCGACACGAAGCCGAATGGTTGTTGCAGCAGGGGCTGGGGCAACGCGTCAGCTACCAGCATGTTCTCGTGTTTGGCGACGATGGTCCGATCGACAATTCGCTGCGTTATTCAGACGAATGTGTGCGGCACAAGACACTGGATGTCATCGGTGATTTTGCACTGGCTGGCTATGACCTGCTGGGCCATATCACGGCATACCGTACCGGACACCGGCTCAATGGCGAACTCGTCAAACGCCTGCTCAAGCACGGCCAGGTGCTGACCGACAACCACCCGCAATATCTGTTATCCGGAAAATCAGCCTGATCCAACCCACCCGAGCAGCCCCGTGGACGACATCTTTTCCTTTGAACAGCACGCCGAACAGCACCGACAGGTGCAACCGGCGCCGCCGCAGATCTCCAAACTGGCTGAGGTCGATTCGCGGGCGGAGATCGGGGAAAACGTAAAGATCGGTCCGTTCTGCGTGGTAGGTCCGGAAGTGACCATTGGCGCCGGCACCGAATTGCAAAACAACGTCACACTGTGTGGTCGAGTCACCATTGGCGAGGACAACCGGATTTCTGCCGGCACGGTCATTGGCGGCGAGCCTCAGGATCTGGGCTACGACGGAACTCCGACCGAAGTGATCATTGGTGACCGCAACATTATTCGCGAATGCGTTACGATCAATCGCGCGACCACCAAGGAAAATCTGGTCACGTCAATGGGCGACGACAACTTTCTGATGGCCTGCGTGCATGTCGCCCACGATTGCAAGGTCGGCAACAACGTCAAGATCGCCAATGCCACGTTGCTGGGCGGTCATGTACACGTCTTTGATCACGCCACCATTTCGGGAAACGCCGGCGTGCATCATTTTACACGCATCGGAGCCTATTCCTTTGTGTCAGGAATCGGACGCGTCATCCAGGATGTGCCGCCTTATTTGCTGTTCGAGGGCAATCCCTCCAAACCTCGTTGTGTTAACGTCGTTGCGTTGAAACGCAATGACTTTTCGAGTGAATCCATCAAGAAAATTAATCTGGCCTTTCGCCTGTTGTATCGTTCCCGCGTAGGACTGGACAATGCCCGCGAGATCTTGCGGGGCAAGGACTACCTGTGCCGGGAAATCAATGATCTGTTGAACTTCATCGAGTACCAGCAGGACGGCAAGCACGGACGGGGCCGGGA
>JBPCVB010000063.1:0-14019 GCA_051010855.1 Pirellulaceae bacterium
GGTAATAACTGCGACTGGCACCGCCAACGATCCATGAATCATTGCGCGCCGGGAAAACAAATGTCGTCTTCACCCCGCGCCACGCCGCAGCGCACAACGCGTTTTGCATTGATTCATCGGGCACGTAATAGGGCGAGGTAATTGTCAGCTCATGCCGCGCGGCATGGAACAGTGACTCAAACATCTCCGGCATGGCGGAATAGCGAAACGTCGGCCCGGTGCCAACAACCTGCGCCGGGAATCCGGACCGGGGTGCCTCGATGGGTTGCTTCAGCAAATCGTCAATGTTTTCGTCGGCATAGCTCATCCAGTCGCTGGCGAACAGATACTGGTTTTGTCGCACAACCGGTCCCTCGAAGCGGATCACGGCGTCGACCCACGGCGCGAACTTTGCCTTGACCAGAAACTCGGGGTCGGCGCAGTTCTGGCTGCCGCAGTAAGTGATCCGATCATCGATCACCAGGATCTTGCGGTGATTGCGGAGGTCAAGACGGCCCTTGAGCGGCCGCAGCAGGATATTGCCCAGTGGCAAGGCAACCGCCACGTCGACGCCCGCCTGCTTCATGTCGTTCCAGTGCGGTGAACGAATCAATGCGCGTGACCCCAGATCGTCGGCCATGGCCCGGCACTTCACACCACGTGCGGCGGCCCGTTTGAGCGCTTCTACCATCTTCATTCCGTTGTTGTCGGTCAGCCAGATATAGAAGGTCAAATGCACATGGTTGCTGGCTGCGTCGATGTCGGCCACCATCGAATCGATCGCGGCGTTGGAATCGTGCATCAGTCGTCCCGAATTGCCGCCAACCGGGTCGAAGCCGTTGATGGATTTGCCGGTGGCAAACAGATGCTGGTACTTTTCGGGAATACTCGTCCGGGCATTGGTTTCCTCGCCGGGTTTAGCAGCCGGCATGGCAGGCATCCTCCGGATCACTTCCCTCATGCGGGCGACCTGTTTGGAACCAATGTTGGTTTCGCCCAGCAGCACATACGCAACGATTCCCAGCACCGGAATCAATGCGATGACGGCAATCCACGCGATTCGCGAAGCTGGCTCTCGATGCGGGCGTGTCATCACACGGATCACGACTGCCAAAACGATCAGCCAATGAATTAGAAAGGTGATAAGTGGCCAATTCACAGAATTTTCCGATGTGGTCGTAGTGGCAGCATTTTTTCAGGTTCAAATCGCACTCGATAACCTGAATCCAAAACCTTAACTTTAACCTTAACTTAAACATTAACGCAGGCTCTGGCGCGGAAGAGGTTAAGTTAACGTTAAGTTTAAGTTGGGCACTGATGCAATCGATTCGCTACGAGCTTTCACAACGAGCACGCAGATATACCGGCTTTGAGGAGATCGGGCAGATTTTTTGCCGATTTGCGACTAAATTGTGTCGATTCCCGCGTGACCCTCACGTATCCGTGCTAGTTGGCCTACCGATCCTACCACCACTACCAGGAACCCAGATGAAACGATTTGTGAACCGACCTGGCATGGTCTTGTTTTCCTTAATGATCGCCGGCTATCTGAATTGCCAAACGCAAGAATCCGCCGCCAACGAAATCAACAGCGGCATTGCCTGGTACGGTGTGCTCAGCGACGGACTGGCCGAGGCCGAACGCACGGGCAAACCGATTCTGCTGGTTTCGGCCGCCCCGCAGTGCATCGGTGTCTCGGGCATGTGGTGACCGGGCAAACAAAATATGGACAGGAGTTTCCTGACCAACGCCTGGATTGTTGAAGCCTCACGCAACTTTGTCTGCATTCGCCTGGCGACTTACGAAGATGCCGAGGAAGCCGAGTTTCTCAAGGAGATTTTTGCCGGTCGTACAGGTGAACTGGAGAACACCGTATTTTGTTTGCTGGGACCCGACGGACGCGAGCGGCTGTCTCGCGCCCATCGTGGAACCAACCAGGTCTTTCGGACTCCACGTCAAATGGCCGCGGAAATGGACAAGATCGCCGAGCAATACCCGGCTCGCGAAACTGACGAGGCACCGGCGCTGCCCCAAATGAAAGACTTTCGCCTGGGACTCAATGTTGCCGCATGCGACGGACTGCCAGTGGTGGCTGTGGTCGCGGAGGATCAGGAACAACTAAAAGAGCTACAGACGCGACTAAGTCCTCTGGCACTATCACCGGAACTGGCCGGCCGCTTTGCCTACGCCAGCATCCATGATCATGATCAACTGAAACCCATTTCCGGTGACAAGCCCGAAGCGGGTTATCTGATTATCGCGCCAGACGAGTACGGCATCGCGGGGACCGCACAACAAGTGATCGCGGCAGATGCCTCAGCCGAAGAGATCGCGTCGGTACTTGGTGATTTCGCCGACGAATTCGAGCCGCCTGCAAAGGACCATCACCAGCACGTGCGTAGCGGCAAGGAAGCGGGCATCGATTGGCAAACCGAAATCCCTGTCACCGATCCGATGGCCAATCGCGCCCGCCAGCGTGGCGGTCCCGGCAAGGGAAAAGGCGGCCCCCCGCCGCGACGACGTAAACGGTAGCTACGGTCAATCATTCCCCCCTTTTACAAAGGGGGGTTAGGGGGGTTCCTGAAAGCTCCTCGTTGTCGTCGTCGTCGTCGTCGTCGGCCCTGCGAAGAGATCGACGACGACGACGATTACGATTACGACAACGATCAGATTATCCCGTGACTAGTCCAGCTCTGCTTTCCGCAATCTTAGCGCGTTACTAATCACCGACACGCTACTGAAACTCATTGCCGCCGCAGCAATCATGGGATTGAGCAAGGCCTTGAATCCAAACACAGGCACCAATACACCGGCGGCGATTGGAATACCCAGCGCGTTGTAGGCGAAAGCGAAGAACAGGTTCTGTCGAATGTTGCGCATCGTGGCGTGACTGAGATGAATTGCCTTGACGATACCGTTCAAGTCCCCGCGGACCAGAGTCACACCGGCACTTTCCATGGCCACGTCCGTCCCGGTTCCCATGGCGATGCCCACGTCGGCAGCAGCCAGCGCCGGAGCATCATTGATGCCGTCACCGGCCATGGCGACGCGGCGACCCGCCTGCTGCAGTTTCAGTATGTGTTGCTGTTTCTCTGCCGGACTGACCTCGGCCTGCACGTTATCGATGCCCAGCTGGCCGGCGACGTGTCGGGCCGTACGCTCGTTGTCACCGGTGAGCATGACAGTGTCGACACCCAGCCTGTGAAGTGCATCGATGGCAGAGGGCGTCGATTCCTTGATGGGATCCGAAACTGCCAGTAATCCCGCCAACGCACCGTCGATCGCCACGAACACGACTGTTTGGCCGGCGTTCTGTAAATTAGTTGCGACCTCGGTCAATGCATCGCGATTCTGGATTTCGCGCATTGCAAACAACTCCCGATTGCCAATCAGTACCCACTGCTCCTCAACGCGGCCGATGACACCGCCACCGGTTATAGAATCAAACTCATAAACGGCCGGGATTTCCAGGTGGCGTTTGCGCGTTTCCTCGACAATCGCGCTGGCCAACGGGTGTTCGCTACCCGTTTCCACGGCCGCCGCCAGTTGCAACAAATAGTCCTGGTCAAGAACCCCCCCTGCCCCCCTTTGCAAAAGGGGGGAGTGACCAGACTCGTCCGCCACGCGTATCTCCGTCAGGCGCGGTTTGCCCGCCGTCAACGTACCGGTCTTGTCGACGACCAGCGTGTCGACCTTTTCCAGCGTCTCCAGCACTTCGGCATCGCGGATCAAGATTCCTTCGCGGGCACCGCGTCCCACTCCAACCATGATCGAAATCGGCGTGGCCAGTCCCAGCGCACACGGACAAGCGATGATTAACACAGCGACGGAGTTCACCAGTGCGTAGGCCAGTGACGGTTCACGTGGCGACCAGATCGCCCACACAACAAAAGTGATCACAGCAACTACGATGACCGCGGGAACGAACCAGCCCGCCACCTGGTCAGCGACCTTTTGAATCGGTGCCCTGCTCCGCTGGGCACTCGCGACCAGGTTGACGATCTGCGACAGCACGGTTTCGTTACCCACCCGCGTGGCCCGCATCTGAAAGGAACCCGTTTGATTCACGGTTCCGCCGGTCACGTCATCACCGGGTTGTTTCGTCACCGGTATCGGCTCGCCAGTAATCATCGATTCGTCCACGGCGCTGCTGCCCCGCTCGACCTCGCCATCCACGGGAATCTTGTCGCCGGGTACGACTTTCAGCACATCGCCCCGTTGCACCTGTTCCAGCGGGATCTCGGTTTCGACGCCGTCGCGAATCAATCGGGCGGTTGGCGGCGTGAGTGACATCAACTCGCGAATTGCGCTGCCGGTTTTGCGACGAGCACGCAACTCCAGCACCTGCCCAAGTAATACAAGCGCGATGATTACGGCTGCTGCCTCAAAATATACGGCGACCTCGCCATGTTCCCGAAAGGCCTCCGGAATCCAGCCAGGAATCAGCAACGCCGCCGTGCTGTACAGCCATGCTGCCAGCACACCCAGCGAAATCAGCGTGAACATATTGAGGTTGCCGGTGCGAATCGACTGCCAGCCCCGTACCAGCAACGGCCAGCCACACCAAAACACCACGGGCGTACTCAGAAGAAACTGCAGCCAACGCGACACGGACGGACTGATGATCCGATCCAGCGGCACGCCCAGCATCGGCAACATGGCCACCAAAAAAACCGGTAACGACAATGCCACTGCGATCCAGAATCGCCGGGTCATACTCCGCAATTCTGAATCGTCATCCGAGTCGGAAGTTACGAACTTCGGTTCCAGATCCATACCACAGATCGGACAACTGCCCGGGCCCACTTGCTCGATTTCCAAATGCATCGGGCAGATGTAAACCGCTTCTGCCGCCTCCTTTCTTGACAGCGAAAGCGTCACCATCTGAGCCGGCTCCAGAAATTTCTTGCGGCAGTGCTCGCAACAGAAGTACCAGGTCTGCCCGTCCTTCTCGCCGGATATGGCCGTGGCCGGATCGACCGTCATACCGCAAACCGGATCAGTAACTGATTGAGCATCATTCATGACGCAGGTTCCAGCTGCGGCGAAGGTGTTGCGGCTGCAAATCGGGTATCACTTAACCCGGCGTTCATTTTGAATTCCAGGAAGCCACAGTAGACCACGGGCACAACAAACAGCGTTATCAGTTCGACGACCATGCCGCCGAACACGGGAATCGCCATGGCTCGCGCCACGTCAGCTCCGCGACCGGTGGCCAGCAAAACCGGCAACAAGGCAATCACCGTGGTAAAGGTGGTCATCAGGCAGGGACGAATTCTCTTGAGCCCGGCCTCCACAATGGCGTTGCGAATATCGGCAATCGAATTCAGGCGTTGCCGCTTCAGTACCTGATCGATATAGGTCGCCATCACCACGCCGTCATCGATGGCGATCCCGAACAGGGCAATAAAGCCGACCCACACGGCGGTATTCAGTTCCACGCCGGCAATCGCCAGCGCGATCATCCCACCGGCAAAGGCCACGGGAATCCCGGCGAAGACCACCAATGTTAACGGCACTCGGCGGAATTGCAGGTAAATAATGAACAGGTTCAGCAGCAGTACCAGCGGAATGATGATCATCAATCGCCGGTTGGCTTCGATCTGGTTTTGAAAGGAGCCAACGGGTTCCAGTTCAAAATTTCCGGATGGAAACTCGAGTTGCCCGCTTTGGCGTGCATTAGTCAATGCGGCCATTACCCGGTCTACCGTTTCCAGATCTCCAAGTCCGCCGGAGGGCGCGAATGCCACGTGCGCGACCAATCGCGCGTCTTCGCTGTTGATCATGGCCGGACCCCACAAGCGTTGCATCGTGGCCAGTCGGCCTATTGGCACGACTTCACCGGTGTTGGTAACGACTGGCAGCATTTCCAGTTCTTCCAAATCATCGCGGACGTGTCGTTGATAACGCACCTGAATCGGATAGCGTTCACGGCCTTCCACGGTCGTGGTCGCGTTTAGTCCTCCCAACGCTGCCTCGATCACTTCATTCACGTCACGCACGGTCATGCCGTACCGCGCGGACTCGGCTCGATCGACCTCGAATTCCAGGTACGGTTTGCCCAACACAATGTCGGGGCTTACCGCACCCGAATTAACCAGCGGAAGTTGTTTCAGATGGTCGGCGACGGCGGTTGCGGCGCTGGCCAATCCTTCCAACGTATCGCCGTACACGCGGACCGCCATCGAAGCCTTGATGCCGCTTTGCAGCATAACCACGCGTCCCTCGATGGGCTGCAATTCATCTGCCAGAGTGATCCCTGGCAGCGTTGCCAGCTCATTGATCTCTTCCCAAATTTTTTGCTCCGTCATACCCTCCCGCCATTGATCGCGTGGTTTGAGCATCACGTAGGTTTCGATCATTCCGGCCGGTGCCGGGTCCAGGGCCGATTCGACGCGACCGATTTTGCCCAGTACATTTTCCACTTCCGGAATATTCAGGATCATTGCATCCTGTGTCTGCAGCGTCTCCATGGCCTGCGACAGACTGGCAGCCGGATACAAACTTGGCATGTAAAACCAGCTGCCTTCATCGAGGGCGATCCAGTCATCAGATTGCAATCCGGTTAGCGTATGCTTGAAGTCGACATACGATTGCGATCGATTGAAGTCGGCGCCCAATTGACGAGCCAGCTGCTCAAACGGATACAGGATCGTGGGCAAACCAAACCACGCGCCGATTCCGAAAAAGATAATCAGCAGAGGAATTGCCAAAAACGCTTTTTTGAATCGCAGAAAGGTCCGCAAGGTTGGCTCATACAGGAAGTTGACAGTGCGCGCCACCATGTTGCTTTCGACCGGTCGCATCCGTTCACGAAACAGCAACCAGATTGCCAATCCGCCCAGTGAGCTGGCCAACAGTGTGACAACCAATGGTGCAACTTGCAGTCTCCTTGCCAAACTGTCGATTTGTTCCGGCCATACGAAACTGCAAAGTCCGGCAACCAGCCCGCCAAACACGATCGCGGACAGGGTAGCCCCCCAGCCCTTGCCTCGTGGGTTTTTTAATAACAGCCGAGCCAGTGGAGGCACCAGCATCACGGCCACCAGCAGGCTGGCGATCAGTGCATATGTTTTGGTCCAGGCCAGCGGAGCAAACAATCGATGATCGCGTCCGGTCAGAAAGAACACCGGCAGGAAACTGATGATGGTGGTGCTGACGGCCGTAATCACTGCGGGTGCGACTTCACAAGTACTGTCAACAATCCGTTTAAGTCTTCCTTCTTCGCCACCCTGCCTGCCGTCCGATTCCCAATCGGCAACGCCGCGAAAGACGTTTTCCGAAATGATGATGCCCATATCGACCATTGTGCCAATAGCGATGGCGATGCCGGCCAGCGACATGATGTTGGCGTCGACACCAAAGGTGTTCATCGCGATGAATGCCATGAGTACAGCGATGGGCAGGGTCGTCGCGACGACCAGACTGGCGCGTACGTGCAGCAGGAACAAAACGATCACCACGATCGTGATGGCGATTTCCAGCGCAAGGGCCTCGCTGAGAGTGGCGACCGTTTCATCGACCAATTGCGTACGGTCGTAGATACCGCGAATGCGAATCCCCTGCAGTTCGTTTTCCAGCAAAGCGATCTTGGCCTTGACCCGCTGGATCACCTGACGCGGGTTCTCACCGTACCGCATCACGATGACACCGCCGACTGCTTCACTGCCGTTAAAGTCCAGGGCACCGCGGCGAAACGACGGCCCGATCTGCACGACACCCACGTCGCGAATCGTGAGTGGGATGGACTGGCGAGTTGTGATGACCGTCTGTTCAATTTGCTCGATGGTTTCGGCGTCGGTTTTTCCGGCACCGATGAAACCGAGGCCACGTACCAGCAATTCCATGCCACCGGTTTCCAGTGTTTTGGCACCCACATCGATGTTGGAGTCACGCACCGAGCGGATTACCTGCGCCAGCGTTAATTCATGAAACCGCAGTCGGTCCGGGTCGATATCGATCTGGTACTGACGCACATAGCCACCGATGGACGCCACCTCGGCCACGCCGTCCACACTTTGCAAAGCGTACTTAACGACGTAGTCCTGGATGCTGCGTAGCTCGGCCAGATCCATGCCTGCCGACGGTGGTTCCAGCACGTAATAGAAGATTTGCCCCAGCGCTGTGGCGTCGGGTGCCAGTACCGGACTGGTGCCGGTCGGCAGCTGGTTGCCGACGGTGGAAAGTTGTTCCGAAACGCGGGACCGCGCCCAGTAGAAATCCACATTGTCGGCAAAGGTGACCTGCACGAAACTGAAGCCAAACATGCTCTTGCCACGCACACTTTCCGCGCCCGCCACAGATTGCAGTGCCACCGACAGCGGATACGTGATCTGGTCCTCGACATCCTTGGGACTGCGACCCGGCCACTCCGTCAACACGATGACCTGGTTCTCGCCGACATTGGGAATCGCATCGATGGGTACTTCGCGCAGCGAGTAAACCCCGTACGCGATCACCGCGGCAGTTAACAGAAAGACAACCAGTCGTTCCTTGACACAAAAATTGACGATGCCGCGGATCATTGTGGCTCACCTCCGTCGACGTCGTTGGTTGCGTTTTCGTCGGTCGGATGGTTGTCGGCGCTGGCGGCCTGCAGCTTGGCAAGATACGGCTCGGGATCCTTCAACAATGTGTCGCGGCAACCGTCACAGCACAGAAACACAGGTTGATCCTCAATCATGACCTTGACGGGCGTTCCCATGCCGCCCAGTGGATAGTCTGCGACGGGACAAAACTTTTGAGCCCGCACCAGTGCCTGGTCTGCCTCGGACAGTTCGGAGAGAGCCTTGTCGATGGCGGCCTGTTGTTGGTCGGAAGCCTGCTCATGAGATTGGTCACGGTCAATGGCCCGGGTGGGATCGATCAGTGATGGTTTGCCCGCCATGTTGAATGCGGCATCGAGTGTGAAGGGCGCACTGACGACGACCATCTCTCCCGGATTGATTCCGGAAATAATAGCGACTTGCTCTCCGACGACCTGTCCGGTTTCGACCTGGCGAAACTCAAAGCGGCCAGGTTCTGTCTCTACGTACGCTACGCTTTCCTCACCCGACATCAAAACGGCGCTACGAGGCACAACGACACTGTTTGGTCGTTCCGGTGGCGTGGCAACAAAACCAAAGTCGACAGCCGGGACGAGATCGTCGCCGCACAACGGGCATTGCCCGGGTTCGTCACGCACGATGTGCGGATGCCGTGGACTGATCCATTTGCCGGCCAAACCGGAATCATAGACCTGATCCAGTACATGGCCGCCAGCGGTGACGTCAACGTAGACTCGTGCCTGGGCAAAGTCGCCAATGCGAATGAGGCCGGCTTCGTTGGAAATCACGACCCGCACCGAAACGGTTTGGGTCTGCGTGTTGATTTGCGGAGCAATAAATGCGACCCGGCCCTCGAATTTGCGTCCGGCTTGCGATTGCAATGTCACGGATACCGATTGCCCGTAACGAATCAGGTTGGCTTCTTCCGGAAACATTTCCAGCAACAGCCAAACCTGAGAGAGATCAACAACCTTGAACAGGGGCGTTCCGGTGCTGACGTAGTCACCTTGCACAGCCATTTTTTCCGTCACGGTACCGCTGATGGGCGAGACAATCCGGATACGGTTTTCCGGATTTGCCTGCCGTTCAATCTCGGCGACCTGGGATTCGGGTAGGCCAAATTCCAGTAGTCGTTGTCGCGCGCTCTCGTACATGCGTCGATTGGCATCGGCAATGCGTTGACGACCGGTGGTTTCGTTTTCCATCGCCTTTTTGGCTTCCAGCAGCTCGATCTGTGCCGAATAGAGTTCCGGCGAGTAGAGCACAGCCAGGGCCTGACCTTCGGTTACTTCGGCGCCAGTGAAATCGACCATCAGGTCTTCCAGTCGACCGTCGACCCAGGCCGAGATGGTGGCCTGCGATGTTTCATCCTCTCCGATGCGACCCAACGCCCGAACTTGCCGGACCAGGGGAATTGAGGCGGCCATCGCGGTCTGGATGTTGGACAATCGACGCGCTGCAGGCTCGATTGTCAGGCCATAGATATCTTTGGAATCACCCGAGACCTTGCGCGCCTGAAGTTCCATCGCGCAGACCGGGCAGCGACCGGGTACCTTGCTGGGCGGAACACACAACATAGGGCACACGTATTCGGTGCCATCATCCGTTTCGGCGGATTGCGTCGTTTGTGAGTCCGCGGAGGTAAAAAACCCCATGCGCTGGGCATATCCGAAGGCAAACACGACCAACGCGATTATGGCTACCGCAATGACGGGCTGCGCGAAAAGCTTGAACCAGGTGAATGCGTGATGCAGTCGCGTGCGACGTGAGTTCGCCGTCGGTGCAGGTGCTTCGGTCACCGTGTCCGTGTCAATTTCAGAATTTGATTTGGTATCGCTCATGGCTATGCCTGACGGATTTGCATCAAGATTCGCGTCCAATGCGCAGAAGTTTGCGCACAACTGAATAGGAGTGATCGGCGCACCAACAATCAATCAACGTCGGCGCACACCGGTGTTGTCGAGAATCGACCTAACAGAGAAATCGCGAGAGTACGGCGCACGTCTGGAGCGCCGAGCGACCGGAGAAGGACTGCAAGGATTCTCCACCGGCAGGATCAGAACAATCCGGATCCATCGACAAGGCGTCATGGAAGCAGACGAGGAGCAGATTCAGCAACTCGATCTGGGACTCGTGTACCGGAGGTACAGTCAGCGGAAAAAGCGGGATTGCCGGGTGTTGCTGCACTTCACCGCATTGGCAATCAATGCACGTGCAAGCAGCATTCGATGGATCGCAATGACAGGGGCCAGCAGCTGTTGCGAGGTTTTGGGAACAGTCCGTTGCGTCCACCGATTGATTCGACCAGGCACACGTCGTCGCGCTGGCAAATGCCACGGGCTGAATACCAACTGCCAGCATCGCTATCCAGGCGGCGATGGTTGTGGGCAGGTTACCAGTTTGACAGAAACGCAACATGTTAGTGGCTCATCCGATCGGAGCTTGGGTGATGGTCGTCACCACATCATCAATTATACGCGCAACCACTGCTTTTGATCGACGGCCATCGACGATTTGCTGCCGGACCAGATTGAGGCGGGAAATCGGGGCATATTGGTCTGAACCAGGGACCCCGGAAATCCGTTACCGAGAACAATCTGTGGCGAGGCGCCATGAATGAAGACATATGCTGTGGTTTCCGTTTGCGTACTGCCAGTGTTGGACGCCCGGTTTTTCTTCGGCCAGATGCCTGCAAGACGCTATCTTGTGCCGAGCAAGATTTTTGTGCCGAGCAAGATTTTGATAGTGACGCACTCGGAGAAAGTGAAACAACGAGCACTGCAGCGACTGTTGCGTAAGCTCTCCCACATTGGAAATTGCGAGTGCACTTATTTACGTTTTGTGCGTTAACGTTGTAAGGACGCTGTGTCGGATATGACACCCAGTCAGCTGGAAATTTCTGGCGGAAGACTCCAATGAAACATGAATCAGAAGCCGGTGGTAACAAAACATAGCGCGGCCAGTTTGGCATCGTGATGGCCGCATTCAGGCACTCAGCATCGGGAGGTCGGGGGAACAGGCTGGCCAGACTGACTTTCATTCTTTTGAACATTCCCCTCTTTTATTATTTGTCTGGACGGCGCCTCGACCTCCCTCCTTCGAGGATCCACCGGCCGTATACTCCTCCTCAGGTGCGCGCGATTGTGTTACGTGACCCGGACCTGCGTCGAGCAGTCTGACCATGTCGAACCAACAGCCGGGCGCGGGAATTCCGTTTGAAAAAATTACGGTGCCGCCTCTTGCCTTATGATGTTACCAGGCGGCTTCATTCGATACCAATTCCCTGGTTCCGAACCCCCCACGGTGAAGCGGTCTTTCCGTGAGTAGTGATTCCGGCAACGTCGTGCATTGAGCTGCCCGTGATAAATGAAGCCACTTCGGAAAGCCTCTTCAGGCAAGCAGTCGCCGACGGTATTCAGGCGGCGCGGCGGAACCGGTTCGCCGGGATCGCACTGTGGATTTTTGGCTGTGCGATCATCACGGGATACTACTTCGTTCCAGCGTTTCGCGAGTTGCTGGAGCAGGTGGCGGAGTGGAAAATCCGCTGGGGATTCCTGTTTAGCGCCATATCCACGGCTTTATTCGGCGGACTGATCCCTGCGCTTATTCAAATGCTGGTCAAACGGACGCAATCGGGAGACCAGCCTCACTATGTGCTATCCGACACACTGTTCTGGGCCGTCAAAGGAATCGAAATTGACTTGCTGTATCGATTACAGGCGATGCTGTTCGGCGAGGGATCCACATGGCATACGGTTGCAATCAAAACGACCGTCGATCAGTTCCTGTACGTACCGGCGTTTGGACTGGTCAACGTGATTCTGTTCTATCTGTGGCGGGAGAGCCGGTACGACTGCGGCTTGTTGCGACGGGAACTGGGGCCGAGGTGGTACCGACAACGCGTCCTGCCGGTGTTGATCGCCAACTGGACTATCTGGATTCCTGCTGTGGTGCTGATCTATTGCTTTCCATTGGCTCTGCAACTCCCGGTGCAAAATCTGATCCTTTGTTTCTGGATATTGATGCTGAAATTCTTGACCAGCAAAACAGAAATCAAAACCGGGTCGTGATGCCCATTAAAAAAGCATCGTCGAGGCTCTCAACTCGAGTATCATTTTGAAACTCGAATTCACGAGCAAATGCGAACCCGATTTCGGCGCGAATCGTCTTTCCAAATGCACGTGACAGCGGAGAATTGGAAGCCGGCCGTGATTCCCACCCGGCAACGATCCGCCAATCACGGTAGGTCAGGCGATCGTCGATCATGCCCGATGTTTCGTACGCCCAGGTGGTGCCGTTGATGGCGGCGCCCAGGTAGGCCCAATGTTGCCGTGATCCGTTGTCCGATATCAGGTAATTGACCCTTGGCCGCGGAAACGTTACGTCGAACTGCAAATCCCGCCTTGGTTGCCAAACCAAACCGATCGCCGGGATGACGGGCAGGTCATCACGCCCGGTGGCCACGGCGCCTAAGGTCCACTTCCACTGTTCGCAGCGTTGATAGACACCGAAGGCACCGCCGCGAAAACGCCAGGCGTCACTGGACAGATTCTCGTTATCCGTGGCCATGCCAGCACCCAGCATTGCGAGAACCGTCCATCGATTGTTGATGGGACGAATCCACGTCAGGCCGATCGAGTACACGAACAGGTCGCTCGGCAAGTCAAATTCATCGGCGGCAAACAAATTCGTGTAGTCAAATCCCAATTTGATCAGCGGTGGCGGCGAACCAAAAGGACCCAGCAACGGCAACGTGGCATTGATTCCGGAGGTGACCAGCCCCACGTCGTCATCGGCAATCCATTCAGCGCTCCAGCCCACTGGCGGACGGCGCGGCGGTTGAACGACTTCGGTCGTGTTAGCATGCGGCTTTACGGATTGGCCCGCGCAGCAGGACACCGAAATCCAGGCGGCAAGAAAAACGATCGGTAAAAGAGTTGGAGTTCGCATTGCATCCGTGCAAATAAAGTTCGTCCGAATCTAACCGTGATTCGGATTCAAAGCTAACTGAAGATGCAAGCAAACGGTGCTATCTAGATCCTTGTCGTAGTGTCGCCCGGCAATCGAGCCGCTTCCTCCAACCGTCGGTTAGCGATGCAGTCCTCAAACAGGATTTTTAGATAATCCCTGTCGATCTGGCCGGATGCACCAATTGCGACGATGCGAGTGGTCGGCGTTTGATCATGCAATGGAGGCTGAGGAGGCCGCCTACGCCGGGGGCCACCATTTGTATTTTTTTTCATATTGGTCAGGGAATCCATCCGCCCGTAGTCCGCCAGCCATCCAAATCGTTCATACCGAATGGCATTTTGCTGGCAAAGTAATCGACCTCTATTTATGCTGACGCAGCGGCAGCCAACATTGATAATACGCAAATTCAACTGAGCAGGCGTTCTCCTTCTCGTGACGGATGCACTTCCTTTTTACGTACAACGGCGTACGTTCGCCGATTTCGATGAGTGCGCTGCCGACGTGCGGCAATGGAACCTTGAAC
>JBPCVB010000064.1:0-5491 GCA_051010855.1 Pirellulaceae bacterium
GCAGCAGCTTTTGCCGAACTCGGCCAATTCCTGTTGGGGCGCAATCACTGAAATCACCAGTTAAGGTCCGCAGGCTCGCGCATCATGTCTGCAACATCGCTGATCGCGAACCGCTGACGGGACACGCTGGCGAAACAGTGACATGGGTTTGACGAATCGTTTCCTAACGCGGCGTTTGCGCCAGTTGCACGGTCAGACCATCGGGGTCAGGAAAATAGATGCGGCCATCCGGGCGGACAACTCGCGGCTCGATTCCCTGGGCTTTTAGCAGGGCCTCGCAACGATCCACATCGTAATCGTCGATGGAGTAGCAATAATGGTCCATCTGCGGAGTTTCACTGCGAAACAATGCAACAAAATGTTTGCCACAATTGAGAAAGCAACTGCGGTCGCCGTTGTCGCTTCGCACCGACAAACCCAAATGCCGAATGTAGAAGTCGCGCGAACGCGGGACATCCGTCACTTGAAGGGCAATGTGATTTAGCCCGGTGGCCAGGAATACGGGGTCATCCGGCTCCTCCTCCTGCAGAGGGGCAGCATTCAGTCGCGTGCCAGACGCCACCACCGCCACCAGTGCACTTACGCTGGCCACCAGTTCCCGGCGGTTCATTTGGCCCGATTCGTATTGGGCAATCATGTTTGAAATGCTGTTTTCCATCGTGCTCCTCTCGCTTGTGTGAGCTTGATCGACCGTTATCGACTGACATTCTACCTGAATGGCGGAGGCGTCAACATCGCGGGAACACTCTATATCGATCTGGGTGAAGGCGGTGATTTGTTTAATGCGCAGAACGTCAGTCTGGCCGGAAGCGTGTTTGGCGGCGATGTGTTTGTCGTAGGCAGCGAAGCACTTGGTGGCAACTCATTTTTGACCGACGCGGCGACGGTGATCAACGGCGATGTATTCGTTGTCTTTTCCAGCAGCACCAATATCAATACCGCGGTGTTTCGCGGTACTTATAGCGGAACTTACGGGACGTATCGTGGTGGTACGACCGTCGATGTTGTGAATTTCGGTGCTGACGCTGAAGACATGACATTTGTCGCACTGATGGGTGACAGCGATGATGAATTGTTCTGGAATCGACGGCCAATTTACTGTCGCTGTTGGTTAATTTTGAGGACGGCAATGACTCGCTGGTAGATCTGCTGGGCATACCTTACGGCTTCCCTGCGGTTTTCCAGAATCTGCCCTGACCATTTTGAACTGCATTTGTAATTTTTCGGCCAGGCGACCGTTGCCGGCCAACAACGAATGTTTCTTGTGAAATGCCGGGCAGTGGTTGATATTTCCAGGACGAACGGTATTGAATGCGCGCCCGCGGACCGCTACTTCGATAACCGCCTCAGAATCGGTTGCAACTCGTCAACAAAATCATTCGCGCCGCGGAATTGGCGATACACGCTGGCGAACCGGATGTAGGCGACTTCGTCCAGGTTGATCAACTCTTCCATCACGATCTTGCCGAGTTCCTGGCTGTCGACCTCATTCTCATAGTTGGAGTAGACAATCTGTTCGACTTTGGAAACGACATCCGAGATCTGACGCCCGGAGACAGGTCGCTTCCAGCAAGCCCTTTCCAGTCCGATTCTCAATTTGTCCGGTCGGAACGGGTGGCGTTCGCCATTCTTCTTGACCACCTTGATGTCGACTTCAGCCACCCGTTCGTAAGTCGTAAAGCGACGGTCGCATTCCAGACAGCGCCGGCGACGCCGAATCGCATGGCCATCTTCGCCTCCGCGCGAATCAATGACCTTGTCGTTATCCAGTCCGCAAAAAGGACATTTCATGATGACGGCCGGTGAAGACAAATTGCAGGAGTTTCAACCGCTCCAAAGTAATCGATGACCGTGCGCACTGGCAAGCATTATCCATTTTTCGGCCATTTCAGTCGGTGGTGGCGGACTATCCCAAATGAGCTCGAATCCAGTATCCTGTGCCTATGGATCCTGCCGAACAAATTCGTGATCGCCAGACGGAAGCGGCCGCTATCGACGAGCCGGAGCGCCAACTGTGGGCGGGAAACTACTCGGTCAAGGCCATGTTTGGCTGGTACATTCTGGCCGGATTAATTTCGCTGCTGCTGCTGTTCGGCGCGGTTATCTCCGGAGCCAGCGAAACCGGGTGGCTTGTCGTGCTGATACTGATCCTCATGATGTGGGCGGGATCAGTGGGAACCGCCTACTATCGCAAATTCAGCGACCAATATGTGCTAACGACACAGCGACTAAAGCATCGCCGCGGAATTTTCTTTCGCAAGAACAACCGGATCGAACTGATCGACATCGACGACGTAATGTTCGAGCAAGGACCGATTCAGGTGGCCCTGGAAGTGGGAGATATCCGCGTCACCTCCAGCGATGCCAGTCATCCCGAATTGAATCTCGTTGGGATGGCCGATGTCCGCAACGTTGCCGACCTCATCGACGACGCCCGCCGCGCCGAACGACGCAAACGCGGATTGCATATCGAGGCAATTTAGAATCCTCGTCCTCGTCTCCATCGTCCTCATTTCGTCGTTGTCCGACGATGAAACTGCACAGACGACGATTAGGACGAGGACGAGGATGAAGATTAAGATAAAGACGAAGATCAAGAAGCAGACAAGAAGGTTATTGATCGGGATCTTTGGATTCGTCGGTTTCCTCTGCCGCCTTCTTTTCCTCCTCGGCTTTGGCGGCCATCAGCTCGTCCAGGGGTGGACGTTCCAGATGCGCAGTCAATTGTCGCTGGTAGGCGAGCGACAACGCCAGCAAGCGGGATTCATCATTCAGATGACCGGTAATTAGTGTCGACACCGGGACCTTGCGTCCATCGGCTTCCCGATAGTCCGAGGGCATGACCACCGAGGGATGGCCGGTCAGATTGGTGATCAGCAGGTCGTTGGCGTTGATCAGGAAATCGACGCCGGCCATTACCCCTTCCATCTTGTATTGCAACTGCCGTCGCCGACGTTGCAGACGTAGCCAGTCGATAGCCGAGATGAACTGGGCGCGGCGGAACGTACCGGGCCATGTGTTCCAGCCTTCGGTGTCACCGGCGCGCAGCATTTCGTCGAAGATCGCAGCGGCCTCGACATCGATCGTGTCCGCGAGGACCCACTGGGTTTGTTCTTCCGGCAAGACGACTTCCACAATTTCGCAGCCGAGTTTGCGCAGGACTTCCAGGTCCTTGCGGGGGGGCTCTGTGCGTTCTTCTTCAGCTTGTCCCTGTTTCGATTCATCATCATTGCGGCGACGCCTGCGTCGTTTGGTGTAGCCGACACGCAGGCCCTCAAAATTCATTGACGCGGGCCAGGCAAACGGCCAGTCATGAACGGTTGGATCCATGCCGTCGTAACCATGGATGGCCGCGAACACCAGGGCACAATCCTCGACACTGCGAGTGATGGGTCCGATCTTGTCCATCGACCAGGACAGTGGCATGCAGCCGGCGCGGCTGACGCGTCCAAACGTGGGGCGCAATCCGGTGGCACCACAACGTCGTGACGGCGAAACGATGCTGCCCAGCGTTTCAGTGCCCAGCGAAAAACCGACCAGTCCGGCAACCGTTGCCGAGGCGCTACCAGCCGAGGAGCCGCTGGATCCCAGTTTGTAATTCCAGGGACTGCGTGTCATACCGCGAAACCACTTGTCACCCATGGCGATTGCGCCTAGCGACAGTTTGGCGACCAGCACGGCACCGGCCTGTTCCAGTCGAGTGGCCACGGTGGCCGTCGTGGGCAATTCGCGAGTTTCAAATTGCGGAATGCCCCAGGTGGTCGGATAACCGGGGACAGAGATCAGGTCCTTGGCGCCCCAGGGAATCCCATGCAACGGGCCGCGGTATTGTCCGGCGGCGATTTCCCGGTCAGCCTGTTCGGCTTGTTGCATCGCAAGTTCAGGTGTCAGGTTCACCACGCAATTGAGCAGCGGGTTATATTTTTCAAGCCGATTCAGATAGATCCTGGTGAGTTCAACAGAACTGATTTTTCGCTGTCGTATGAGTGCCGAAAGTTCGGTCACTGGCAAAAAGGCGATGTCTTCTTCGGTGTCCGGCAGGCTTGCCGACATCGATTCCGTCGGTTCCACGGCGCGTTGAACGGAAACCCGGCGTCGCGGTACGCCGCTCAGCGGTTGAAAGTGCATCGCGGGCAAGTCGCCAAAATCAATTTTCTGTCCGCGTAGCGTTTCCCATTGGGAGAACGAACGATTAGCGTTTTTGGCAATCTCCTCACGCTGCACTTCCGTGAATTCTGTGCCACTGATCCATTCGGCCGTCTGCACCATTTCCTGGGTGACTTTGGGACTCTCGTCCGCGGCCGCTTCTTCCTGAACCAGTCCGGCCAACGCTCGATGAAAGATGGGAGTGCCAACTCCGGTGGCGGCGAAAACAGCCAGCAATTGCCTGCGATCAAACACGATGTGCTCCACGTGGGGACGAATAATATCAGTCGACATTCTAATTGACTAATTGACGATGTTCATGTTGGCATTCCGGCGGCGGGCAGGGAAAACCTGTTATATTCAGGAAGCCGTCCCAAAAGGTTTTTCTGTCACGCAGTTTTTTGCGGGGGCATTCAACATGTTGTGCTCGAGGACGACTTTGACTCTGGCGTTGTCAGTGTGCTGGGTTGCGTTCGCCGGTTTGTCGCCGGGAGTTGAGGCGCAGGAGGAGCCAGCGTCGCCCGGGCTGCCTTCGGCCGAGCAAATCATCGATCGCTACATCGAGGAGATCGGCAGTGAAATGGGCCTGAGCAGTATCGAGACGTTGACCCTGGAAGCCGACTTTGAAGGTCTTGATCGGGGCAGTGGTAACATGTCCCTGAACGCATCAGGCAATTATTGGCATTACGACTTTCAGACCACTGACGGTCAGATTACCTACCATATGTGTCAGGACGGCACGGCCTGGGAAAATCAATACGGCTCAATCGCTCGACTGTCAGGCAACGACCGCGTTAAGTTCGAGGAGATCATTCCGGTGATCTTCGCGCCGTTACGCTGGCTGGACTACCCTGGACAAATGGAGACAACCGGCGTCGAGGAGGTACGAAGCAAGAAATGCTACGTGATCGAATTCCGGCCAGAAGGTGGAAAGCCTGTCCGACGCTATTTTGACATGGAAAGCGGTTTGCTGGTGCGTATGTCCTATGACAGCAACAGCACTAATGCGGATTGGTATCTCAGTGACTATCAGGAGGTAGAGGGGTTTACGATTCCGATGCGACGCGAACAGTACTTTTCCGGCAGCCATGCCTACACGGTCAAAACCACCAGCGTAGTGATTAACGAACCTGTCGACGAAGAATTGCTGGAGCCACCATTGAAAGTCGAGACAGCCGAAACAGAGGATGATCCGTTTGGCGGCGGCACTCCGTGACCGCAGCATGCGTTGGCGGTGTATGCGGTTGTTCTTGATAAATGTGTTTCGGCTGATAAAATACGCCGCTTGTCCAGTTTCCAAGGCGCGGGGATTATCCATTGCCTGAAAGCACACCACTTATTGACT
>JBPCVB010000065.1:0-3275 GCA_051010855.1 Pirellulaceae bacterium
CCGTGGCACTGGACGGCAACCGACATTACGCCTCCAGCATCCCGGCCATGTTCGTTTGCGACAGCCAACGCCTGCAGGTCACACGCCGTTGGGGTCCCGAGCGTATTGAAACGGCCTGGTGGCGTGGTCCCACCATCCGTCGCGATTACTGGCGAGTGGAAACGGGTGGCCACCGCTGGTTGTGGGTTTACCGTAATTTGCAAAACCGTCGCTGGTACTTGCATGGAGAGTTTTGAAGAAGGTCAGCGGTCGGAAAAGGAAGCTGGCCGCCAACCTCCCGGTTGAATCACACCCGTTACGTCCATCACTTCAAAGTCATGCACTACGCCGAACTCCACTGCAAAACAAACTACTCCTTCCTGACCGGTGCGGCGCATGCGGATGAGTTGGTGGAGCGCGCGGTGGAGCTGGGTTACACGGCGATCGCGGTCACCGATGAAAATACACTGGCCGGTGTGGTGCGGGCGTTCGCGGCGGCGCGGAAAACAGGTCTGAAACTAATTATTGGGGCCGAGATCATTCCGGGCGATGCACCACCGCTGGTGCTATGGGCCACCGATCGACGTTCCTACGCCAACCTTTCGCGATTACTCACCGTGGGACGACGACGCGCTCCCAAGGGCGAGTGCTGGTTGAAACAGGATGACATTGCGGAGTTTTCCGATGGCTTGCTGGCTGGCGTCATGCCGCACCTGCCCGGCGACCGCCGGTTGATGGACCATCTGGAAGAAGATCACGTCAGCTATGAATGGTACCAGGTCAAGGGAAAATACAAACGCGCCGACAACCAGCGGATTCGTCGCTACACCGACACGTTTGGCGACCGTTGTTACCTGCTGGCCGAACTCTATCACGGCAGTGACGATGCCTGGCGAATCGGCGAACTGAAAAAACTTTCAGCGCAAACCAGGCTACGTTTGGTCGCAGCCGGCGATGTGCTGTATCACTCGCCAGCCCGCATGCCCCTGCATGACGTGCTGACCGCCACCAAATATCACACCACCGTGGAACAGGCCGGTGATCTTTTATTACCCAATGCCTGGCGACATTTGCAACCGATTGAAGCTCGCATCGATCAATTTCGCGACATCCCCGGGGCGATCCAGCGGACCACGGAAATCGCCGACCGCTGCGACTTCAAAATGGATCAGTTGCGATATGAATACCCGCTGGAACTGGCTCCCGACGGTGAAACGCCGATCACTTACCTGCGACGTCTGACGCGTGAAGGTTCCGCCAAGCGGTATCCCGCCGGCGTACCAGCCAAAGTGCAATCGCAAATTGAACACGAACTGAAACTGATCGAGGAACTCAATTACGAAGCCTACTTTCTGACCGTCTATGACATCGTGAGGTTTGCTCGCAGTCGCCAGATTCTGTGCCAGGGTCGTGGCTCGGCTGCCAACTCAGCGGTTTGTTACTGTCTGGAAGTCACCTCCGTTGATCCCGGCACCACGGATTTGTTGTTCGAACGTTTCATCAGCAAGGAACGCGACGAAGCACCCGACATCGATGTCGACTTCGAACACGAACGCCGCGAAGAAGTCCTGCAATACCTCTACGAAAAATACGGACGCGACCGCGCGGGACTGGCGGCCACTGTCGTGACCTATCGAGCCCGCAGTGCCATTCGCGATGTCGGCAAGGCCCTGGGACTGTCACTGGACCGCGTCGATACGCTGGCCAAGCAGGTCGATGGCTACCACAACCCCGACGATCTGGAAGTTCGCTGTCAAACGGTCGGCATCGATCCGAATTCCGATACCGGTCAAAGGCTCGTTTACCTGGTCAACGACTTGCTGGGCTTTCCAAGGCATCTGTCCCAGCATGTGGGCGGCATGGTAATTACACAGGGGCGACTGGATGAACTGGTACCGATCGAGAACGCCGCCATGGAAGATCGCACCGTGATCCAGTGGGACAAGGAGGACCTGGAAGAACTCGGTTTGTTAAAGGTTGATTGTTTGTGCCTCGGCATGCTGACGGCAATTCGCAAGTGCTTTGACATGGTGGAAGAGCGCTGGGGCGGTGACCTGTTGACGCTGGCCACTGTGCCCGGGGAGGACCCAAAGGTCTATGACATGATCTGTGCGGCGGACACGGTTGGGGTATTTCAGATTGAAAGTCGCGGACAGATGTCGATGCTGCCGCGTTTGAAACCGCGTTGCTGGTACGACCTGGTGATCGAGGTGGCGATTGTCAGACCGGGTCCAATCCAGGGCAACATGGTGCATCCCTACCTGCGACGGCGAAACGGGGAAGAGGAAGCGATCTATCCCAATGAAGAGATCAAGGCAGTGTTGCATCGAACGCTGGGCGTGCCCATCTTTCAGGAACAGGCCATGAAATTGGCCGTGGTGGCGGCCGGATTCACACCTGGTGAAGCGGACCAGTTGCGACGCGCCATGGGAGCCTGGCGGAAAACGGGTGTGATCGAGGTCTTTCGCGAGAAGTTGATGCAGGGCATGCAGGCCAACAGTTTGAGCAACGAGTTCGCCGAGCAGGTCTTCCGGCAGATCCGCGGCTTTGGCGAATACGGTTTCCCCGAATCGCACGCCGCCAGTTTCGCCAAGTTGGTCTACATTTCCTGCTGGTTGAAATACTACCATCCCGCCGCGTTTACCGCTTCGGTTTTGAACGCTCAACCCATGGGTTTTTACGCACCCGCGCAACTGATTGCCGACGTGCGGCGACACGGCGTCGAGGTCTTGCCGGTCGATGTGAATTTCAGCGACTGGGACAACACGCTGACGTGGTCTGCAACCGCCGATCATTCCGAAATACCTCCCGACCTCCGACCTTCGACCTCCGACCTCTTCCCACATCCCCATGCCTCTCCCCTGCCCCAGCCGGCCATCCGCCTTGGCCTGCGTCAAATCAGCGGTCTGCGTGCCGACGTCGGCGAACAAATCACGTTGGCCCGCGAAGATGGCCCATTCACTTCGCTGGCCGATTTTGGACGTCGCGCCGGACTGGGTCAGGCTTCCATCGAACGACTCAGCCGCGCCGACGCCCTGGCTTCATTGAAACAGGACCGACGTGTGGCCCTGTGGCAGGCGCTGGGTCAGGAAAAAACACCTCAGCACCAGCCTCTTTTCGACGACATCGACGCCGACGATGACCAGGATGCGTTGCTGCCATCCCTGGCAGCGCAGGAAGAAGTTTTTGCTGACTATCGGGCCGTGGGTTTGTCCCTGCGAGCGCATCCGATTTCGTTTTACCGTCAACAACTGGATCAGCTGAAAGTTTCCTCGGCTCAGGAGCTGGAAACCAGG
>JBPCVB010000066.1:0-5638 GCA_051010855.1 Pirellulaceae bacterium
AACGCCTCCGCGATGGATGTTGAATCGCGACGGCATGAAGTCATCGCCAACAATCTGGCCAATGCCAATTCAGCGGGCTTTCGCCGCACGATCCTTGCTGTCAGCACACGTGGCAGCAACGCAGCGCAAGCTTCGGGCGACGTTAACACCAACCTGCGCGGTAGCGCGGCGGCGAGGACGTACGTCGACTTTACGCAAGGCAACCTGATCAATACGTCACGCAAGCTGGACGTCGCGATTAACGGCGAAGGCTTCTTCGTGATCGAAACGCCTGCTGGCAACATGTACACACGCAACGGATCTTTTCAGCTTGCTACCGACGGCAGCATCATGACCACAGATGGCATGAAGGTGCTCGGTGGTGGAGGTCCCCTGACCGTTCCCGCGGACGCGGCACTGACTGATATCGTGATCAACACCGATGGCACGATTCGCGCTGCCGGACAGGAAATCGGGCAACTCGACGTTGTGACCTTCGATAACCTCCAGGTGCTGCAGCCGGTTGGAAACACCCGGTTTAGCGCGCCCGCAGATGCCGCGGCCCAGCCGGTGACAGCATCCCTGATGCAAGGCTCACTTGAGTCCTCAAATACGTCGCTGGTTACCGAAATGATTTCGATGATCATCGGTATGCGGCACTTTGAGGCGGCGCAGCAGGGATTGCGATCGATTTCCGAAGCGATTCAGCAATTCACGACGTTTGACGCCTGATCCAGCACGGGCTGGCTTTTTGTTTTCAAGGGATTGAATCATGTTACGTGCCTTTTTTTCCAGCGCCACTGGTATGCGTGCGCAGGAAATGTTGATCGACAATACTGCCAACAACCTGGCGAACGTGAACACCAACGGGTTCAAACGCAGCCAGGTTGACTTTGCGGACTTGCTGTACGCCACCGTGCAAACGGCTGGCACCGAAGTTGCCGCCGGGCAAACCACTCCGGTTGGCCTGCAAATCGGCAGCGGCGTGCGAGTGACCGGCACAAGCAAGGTATTCACGCCGGGCGTAATGCAGGAAACCGGCATCTCCACCGACGTGGCCATCGAGGGCGACGGTTTCTTCAAGGTCCTGATGCCCAATGGTGATGAGCGATTTACCCGTGACGGCAGTTTTCGTGTCGATGGCAATGGGCTACTGGTCAACAGCGATGGATTCATCGTTGATGGAAACATCACCATTCCCGCTGACGTTTCACTGACGAACCTGCGGATCGGAATTGACGGCACCGTATCAGCCGTGCAGGACGGAGCTACCAGTACGCTGGGAACCATTCCTCTGTATCGCTTTGTCAACCCGATGGGATTGCATAATGAAGGCAGCAATCTTTATTCGGCGACTCCCGGATCGGGTGATCCCCAACTTGGCATTTTCGGCGACAACGTAGGCGCCCTGCGACAGAGCTTCGTGGAGAAATCCAACGTCGAAGTCGTTCGCGAGCTGGTTTCCCTGATTACTGCCCAGCGGGCCTACGAAATCAACTCGAGGGCCATTCAGGCTGGCGACGAGATGTTGTCCCACACGGCCCAACTGACGCGATAATTAACGGGTGACAATGATCATGTTTAGCGACCGGCCCGGCATCCGATGCATTGCGACGACTTGCCTTATGTTGGCAATTGTTACGACGGCTGAAGTCTGCGCGCAACACCCCGTGCGAATTGCCCTACGCCCCACAATTACCACCGACTCGGACGTCGTATCGCTGGGTCAACTGGCACAACTTGACGGTGGCACCGCAGTGCAACGTCATGCCATGTCTCAACTGGATCTGGCCGTCGGCAATGCTGCCATCAGTCGCGACGAGGCGCTGGCACGTTTGCTGATCGCCGGCTTCAAAGCCGAGGATTTTCAGCTGACCGGCTCACCCGAAGTGAACGTTCATGCCGGACACCTGGCGCTGTCGAACGAACACATCGTGGCCGCCATCACGCGTCATGTATCGGGAAGTCTAAACACGCCGGAAGATGATATCGTTGTCGAATTGTTGTCGGGCGTGCAATTACCTGCAGACCTGCCCGCAGTCGATCCTGTCAACATTCGACTGGAGCCGCTGGATCACGGTGACGATTTGATCGGTCGCAAAACCGTTGTACTGGGTGTCTTCGAGGGAAACCGTCTGGTAACCCGCATGCGCGTGAATGCCAGAACCTCTGTTTTCCGCGAGGTGTTGGTCACGAGTCGGCCGATCGAACGGAATGAAGTTCTCAGTAATGCAAACACCTATCTCCAGCGGCGATTGTTTGACAACAACGCTCAAGGCCAATGGACAGGGTCGGATATCCGAGGTCGTGTTTCAACCCGTCGACTGCAGGCACAGCAAACCGTTCGTCCGGCTGATGTGCAGACGGCAGCCGCGGCCAGTCCGGTCCTGGTTCGGCCACGTGATCAGGTGACGGCAATTGCTGTCAAAGGTTCGCTTCGCATCACGATGTCGGGCATGGAAGTAATGCGTGCAGGCAAAGCCGGGGATATGGTCCCCCTGCGCAATCCACGCTCCAGGAAAGTCGTTTATGGCCGCGTTCTCGACTCGGCCCGCGTCGAACTGGAATTTTGACCCACTTGAGGAACTCATCATGCGTTTTTCCCGGATCCTGTTTCCCGTCACGATTGCTTGCCTTTGCCTTTCGTGGTTGACGCACGACTTGTCAGCCCAATCGTTGTGGCAGCAGCGAGATCAGCGTAAGGCGTTCCTGTTTCAGGACCTGAAAGCCCGCGGAATCGGCGACATTCTCACCATCGCGATCGCTGAGGAAACTGACGTAGCCAATTCCGACACTCGAGGCATGAGCAAGGAAACCGGCACATCGGCCGATGCCGGATTTGCATACTCGGGAACGTCCTCCGGGTCCGGTTCGGCGTCGTTCAATGTCAACTCGCAACGTGAATTCGACGGGGACGTCAATTTCTCCAGTGACCGGCAGTTTCAGGATCGTTTTTCAGTGACGGTCGTCGACATTCTGCCCAACGGCAATCTGGTGGTTGCGGGCGTACGGAATGTGATGGTTGAAGGTGACCAAAAACGCCTTTCCGTTTCCGGAGTTGTCCGTGGCTATGACATTCGCGCCGACAATTCCGTGCAATCCAGCAATGTGGCCAATCTGCAGATCATGTATTTGGGTAACGGTCCGGAATCTACCTTCACGAATCAGGGTTGGCTGGGCCGGCGGGTTAACAAGTTATGGCCATTCTGATCGATAACTCCTGTGGAATGATCAAGAATGTACCTAACAAGAAACGCTGGCTAATCGCCACAGTCCTCATCGGGTTGATTGCATGTTGTTTTCCTCGTTGCGTCGCTGGCCAGCCACCGCGGACACAACAACTGGAAACACTGCCTGCTCCGGCTGCATTTGATCCAGCTCCTGTTTTGCCAGCACCTGTGGCAAAACCGATGCCACCGGCGACAGCGTTTCCAGCAACGGGTGTTCGCATCAAGGACATTACCCGCCTGCAAGGTTATCGAACGAACAAGCTGACCGGCATGGGCCTGGTGACCGGGCTGAATGGAACCGGCAGCAAGAATCCGGTAACGCGGCAGTTCGCTTTGAACATGCTGGAGCGATTCGATCTGCGTGCAGATCCCGAAACACGCGCCGCGATTCGAGCCAGTGGACTCGACAAAACGGACAACCTGTCGGTGGTTACTGTAACGGCCGAAGTCGACGTCATGTTGCACAAGGTTGGCAACCCGGTCGATGTCCTGATTTCCACTTTTGACGACGCGACCAGTCTGCAAGGCGGCGTGCTTATGTTGACGCCTCTTTACGGTGTCGACGGAGAAGTCTATGCGATTGCCAACGGGCCGGTATCTGTAGGCGGCTTCAGCTTTTCCGGAGACGCTGCCTCGGTCCAGCAAAACCATCCCACCACCGGCCGTGTCCCAGGCGGCGCCACGATCGAAAAACCACTATGTCGTCCGGACATGCAGGCCATGTCGGAATTCCGTCTGATTCTGCAGTCACCCAATCTGGAAACCGCTTCGCGAATCGTCGGCGCGATCAACGACTTTTGGTCGGATCACGCGCGGGTATTTGATGCCGGTTCGGTAGACGTGCTGGTTCCTTACACTCACAAAAATTCACCGCAGCAATTTATGGCGCTGGTCCAGGCAATTCGCGTGATTCCTGACGAAGAGGCCCGTGTGGTGATTAACGAACGGACTGGTACGGTCATCATTGGCGAAAACGTGCGACTGGCACGCGTCGCCATCAGCCATGCGAACTTGTCTGTCATCACTGGCGAAACTCCTGTGGTTTCGCAGCCCGCTCCGTTTTCTGACGGTGTCACAACGGTCGTGCCGCGGACGAGCATCGATGTTTTTGAAGGCTCCTCTCCGCTGAATGTGATCGATCAACCGGTGACGGTCGGCGAACTGGCCCGGTCGCTAAACGAGCTCGGTGTCACGCCGCGTGACCTCAGTTCCATTTTTCAGCAATTGAAGGCGTCCGGCGCGTTGCACGCCAAATTGATTTTCCAGTAACTCGCTATTTAGGAACGGCAGGACTCATGCAAGGCATCGACCCGCTATTGCCCACTGGCAGCCTCGTCCAGTCGGCCTACTCGCCCAACTCGCTGTCTGAAGTGGCCAGCAGTCCCGATTCTGAATCGGTGGCCTCGGTCAGTTCGGAATTCGAGAGCGTCTTTCTGGCCATGTTGCTGAAAACCATGCGTAGCACCGTTTCCGGCGATGGCATGTTTGCCGGCGACAAGTCCGACACTTTCGGAGGCATGTTTGATTTGTTTATGAGTCAGCACCTGGCCGACAGTGATGCACTTGGCATCGGCCAGTTGCTGAAGCAATCCCTGACAACCAATAACCAGGCAGATCATCCTGCCCAATAGCCATGACTGAAAACACACAACAACCCAACCGTAACGACTCCATTGCCGACCAGTGCATCGACCACCTTGCGCAGGAAATCGACTTGCTGGAACAATACTTCGAGGTCGCCAGCGCGATCTACGATCAGGTGGGTGCCGAAGATCCTGCATCTACCGAACGTCAGCAGATGACCGAAGCCCTGAGCAGTCGAGCTGATCAACTTTCTCTCGCACGTACCAAAATTAAAACGCAACTGGCCGCCTATCTGGGTGTGCCAGCTCAACAGGCGACTATTCGCGGCCTTGCGGAAAAGCTCACCGGTGAACAGGCAGACACGATTCGCGGACAGCGCGCGCGGTTGCTCGAGCTGGAAACGGAAATTCAAAAGCAAAACCGAACCCAATCGTTCCTGATCCGCCAGTCCATGGATCTATACCAGCGGATCGCCATGGAACTGATGGATCAGAAACCCGGCGCGCCTACCTACTCTTCTTCGGGCCAGCTGACTGCCAATGAGGCGGCGAACATTCTCAATACGGACTGCTAGAGATGCTCAACTTTAATGCCGGGCTGTCAGCGTTACGCGCCAGCCAGGCCGCGATGGATGTTGTCGCCAACAACATTGCCAACGCCAACACACCCGGATACCACCGACAGACCGTCCATCAGGTTGAAGAACAACCGCTGTACGACGGTCAGTTTTGGCGTGGCACCGGCGTCAGCATCAGCCGCAGCAACCAGATCGCCAGTCGCGCCGTCGAATCGGCACTGACAGCCAACGTCACCAATCTCAACCAGGTCGATCAGGCACTGCAACT
>JBPCVB010000067.1:0-2669 GCA_051010855.1 Pirellulaceae bacterium
TTTCCGGCTCGTGCTCATCGAACAGGTAATCGGCTTTTTGTGCAAAGGATCTGTAACTTTCGCGGCCGTCGCGAAAAACCAAAGCGGTGGCGAGTGCGGGCACCAGCAGCATCTTGTGAAAATCCAGCGTTACGCTGTTGGCGTGTTCAATGCCGTCCAGCAAGTGTCGATATTTTGGCGAGAAGGTAGCAGCCGCGCCGTGGGCCCCATCGACGTGAAACCACAAATCACGTTGTTCGCAAAACTGACCTATGGCAGCCAGGTCATCGTAGGCGCCGGTCGCGGTAGAACATGCGCTGCCCACCACAGACACAACTCGTTGGCCTGACTGTGTGGCCTGATCAAATAGTTGCGGTAACAAATCGACCCGCATACTGAAGTGCTCATCGACGGGCACAGAGATGATCCCTTGCCGGCCCCACCCCATGATTCCCGCCGCACGCTGGATGCAATAGTGTGCTTGTTGGGAGATCATTACCGCGTACCTCTGATCCCGGTTGCCCGTTTCGAGGACTTCCGGGTCAGCCGTGTTACGTGCAGCCAGAAGCGCGGTCAGGTTTCCCAGCGAACCGCCAGAAGTCAGAAACCCGCTGGCCGAAGATGGAAACCCGAACTGTCTGGCCAGCATGTCGATGATGATGCGTTCCAGCACGGTCCCCGCCATGCCCATCTCGTAAACGCCCATGCCATTGTTCAGCGTGTCGGCGACGAACCCGGCGAGCGCACTGGCCGTTGCCGACGGGCTTATTTGATGCCCCAGATATCGAGGATGGTGCAGACGAATCGAAGCATCGGCGACTTCCCGGAACAGTTGCCTCAGTTCGATGTCGCGCTCAAGCACATCCTTCCATGACTCATACAACGCGTTCTCGTCGCGCCACGGCAGGACCTGATCGGCATTCCCCGTCGTAGAGTTTTCGAGGAATGTGGCCAGATCATCGATGACCCGTTGACCGTGCTCTCGGAATCGTTCGGCGTCGAACCAGTCTGGAATTCGGGGCGTCATGGATTGCACGTGCTGAACTTGTCAAACCCGCGATTATATCGGGTAATTGGTACAGCCGTGGCAAACACCGTCACAAACGGCGCATAAAAAAACCCGATCAGATGATCGGGTTTGGTGGTTCAATTGTTTGGTTGACACGGACTACGGATTCACCTCGCCCTCGCCTTCCCCGAATACACCATTAGGATTTCGGCTTATGATCATACTGCTGTTGTCAGCAACGTTGAACAATGGTCGGTGATAAAACTTGTACCAACAGGTACCACGCGGTCGCCATGTGACTCCGATGCTGAGATTCCAGGCTTCATTGTCCGTCAATTCGAGCCGTTCGTCGGGGTCCATGTAGCTGAAGTTGGTCACCAATGCGGTCCTGGGACCCAATGGTACGTCGTAGTCCGCCCCGATTATCGTATGCCGTTCATCAGTCCAACCGAGGAAGAATTCGCTGTAGCCACCACATGCGCCTACATGCCGATAAAAGATCCGGTACCAGTCAAGGGTTGTGGCGTTAAGTGCTGGTACGAAAGGTCCGCCGATGAAACCACGGTCATCCTGAATGTTGTTGGCGGCACGCAAACCGAACGTGGAACCACTGCCGCCCCACACCCAACTGAGTTCACTACGGACCTGTACCAAATCCAGTTCGGGCAGCCAGTCTTCTCTCAACGCGTCCGCGACCAGGCCAAATTGCAGACCGTAATCGACACGACGAAAGAATCCACCGGTGACAAAGGTCTGATTGCGTTCGCCAATATCAATTACACCGTCGTTCAAATTCGAGCTGGAATAGCGGACTCCGATTTGGCCGCTGAACAGTCCACAAGTGACTTTGTACAGGGGCAATCCGGTATTGAATCCAATGTGATAGCCGAAGTGGCAGTTCTCGGGATTCAGGAACTCTTCTTCATCGTCAATTATTCTGGATTGAAAGACCTGGTTTTTGAACGCATGCACGCCGATGAAGAGTTCGGAATTGCAGCACAGGTCGCTAAATCCACTTAACCAGCAATCATCGGCGATGCAGCAGTCGCGTGGATCAATCGTCGGACCACAGCCACATTCACCAAAGCAACCGGTGGGACCGCATCCGCAACCACCACCGCAGTCACCACAGCCACCACAGCCGGGATCGCCACAACCGCCGCCGTAATACCCGTCGCCCACAATTACGTCATCAATCGGAGCACCGACAACCGGTCCCGACTGATAATAGGGTGGAGCCATTTGGCCCTGGGGTATGTATTGCTGCTGCCGCGTCATGGGCAGCTGTTGAGGCAGCTGTTGAACTTGCTGTCCAGGCTGCACCGTTTGTGGAGCGGTCGATGGAGCAGTCTCCTGCGTAACAGCGCCATCATTGACCTGCTGGCCAGCGGGGCGCATGTATCGCGGAATGTACTGGCCGGATATTGCCCGCTGTTGCGGTTGGCCAAATCCCTGGCGTTGAGATGTTGGTTGCTGTGCGTCCAGCGATGAGGTCAATACAGCGCAAGCCAACAATCCCGTACCGCACAGGCGCAGACATGTTGTGAGTGTTCGAGGCAAAAACATTGCATTCATTCCTGAGGGGGTTTTTACGGGTAAACGCAACGGGGACAACGTGCGATTCACCAACATCCATGTCATCGGAATCGCTATAACCTGAACTTTCGTTAAACTCGAAATA
>JBPCVB010000068.1:0-7803 GCA_051010855.1 Pirellulaceae bacterium
AATACAATACCAAACGTTATCGGTTGAGTCGCCAATGGCCGACGCGATTGACTGGACGGCAGTGGTGTCGCAGCACAATCGATTCGAGTCGGGGTCTGCTTGCCGGCACCATTCGGCAAATGAAAGCGGCTCCTGGACCTTCATCAGCACGTTGCGGCCGCATTGTTTGCTGGCCTCAATCACGTAACGCCGCATCTTTTCCAGTGTTCCCTCACGCGCGATAACGGATGCCCGGGTCCAGTTCACAGGATACATTTCGCTGACACCCAATTCCGTCAGCTTCTCGATCATGAACTTGAGTCGGTCGGATTTGGGCAGGGCGACGCCCGCTACCAGGCGAAAGGGCAATTCCCGGTCGACCAGCTGCAACTCGGCAGGGCTCAGCACGACTGCTTTTCGCTCAACCGATTCGATGATCGCATCGGCCTCATGGCCCTCGCCGTCGAACAAGGTGACATGATCGCCGACACCCAGCCGCATAACGCGAGTCATATGTTGGGCTTCCTGGCCGGTCATAGCGACCGTCTGCCCGGCAGCCAGTTTTTGGACGAAGAATCGATTTGACACGACAACTGTTGATTCAGGGTGATCTGGCGATTGACGGACCAATCATTACAATAGGTCCGAAATCGTAGACGACGGTAAATCTGCCAAACAAGTACTCCTCATCCAGGGTACTGGTCAGGGTACTTGCCGCCGCGTGTTTGATTGGGAACCCAGGACCATCCATGTCCCTGAAATATCGAGCCGGCCACGGCGACGAAGCCGTTGAACTGGATTTGCGCGATCCGCGAATCGCAGCCTTTTTGGCCTGGTTGTGGCCTGGTGCCGGCCATTTTTATCAACGCCGGTACATGAAGGGATTCCTCTTCATGATCTGCATCGTGTCGACATTCCTGTACGGCCTGTTGCTGGGCCGCGGACGCGTTGTATATGCCTCGTTTCGACCCAACGACTTCCGCTGGCAATTTATCTGCCAATCCGGATTTGGCATGCCAAGTTTGCTGGCTCTGGCCCAATCGGCCAAGGTCAAGAATGATCGCGATCCATTTTTTGTGATTGCCGAGCGGTTCCCGGCCGGTTTCGTCGATGCCAACAATCAAATGCGGGAGTTTGAGATTATTCCCGAAGACGAACGAGGCAGCTTTCAGGAACCTCCGATACGCGACGGATTCATGGCTCCGCCCAAGGGTCCCGTGTTCAAGGACCGAAATGATGTCCTCGGCATGTGGCATGCCGAGATGCGATACTTTTTTGATTTGGGGACTCTGTTCACTATCGTGGCAGGGTTATTAAACGTGCTGGTCATCTATGATGCCTTCGCTGGTCCTGCGATTCACAGCGCGCTGGATGAAGAAGAAGGATCCGGATGACAGCGGAGTTCCGCGCGCTGACCCGTCCCGTAACCGTTTCAGATGGTAAAACCAATGATGAGCTTGCTGCCGTTGGCTTCAATCTGGCATGCCCAAATCTGGTACGCAGTACCGCTGATCGTTGTCATCAGCGTGGTATATGGTGCAACTCGTCATGAGCACCTGAAGGAAATTGTCGGCCACACTTTGCGGGCTGCGATTTGGCTGGTGGTCTTTCTGGGCGTCATCTTTGCGCTGGTCTGGTGGGCAAACACACGAGTCTAGAATCTGCCTGTTAGTCCGGCGGCTAACGCCGTTGGCGCAGCTACGCCGGGTCGCCTGTGACTTTGCGAACCCCTACTTGTCTCGCTCACGCCAGTATTGGGAACGAGACCAGAATCCCCAGCCGCCCCCGGATCGTCGCACTGATTTGGTGTCGCGAATTCGCGTTATCGGGTCGCTGGTTGTATCAGGCGATTGTGTGACCGGGTCCGTCGACGGATCGGAGCCCGGTTCGCCATTCCCGGGGTCAGTCAGCGGAAGGTCGCCATCGCCGGCTGAACCATTCTCGCCGTCGCCTGGATCCGTTTCTGGATCCGCCATCGGATCTGGCGTGGGCTCGGTGGTACCGGTGTCATCGTCTTCGCCGACCAGAGCGTCGTAGAGGGCGACCAGCAAATAGATCAACAGTCTCAAAAGCGGGAATGGACCGCTGAGGATTTCCATGCACTCTTCGTGCATTTCGTCCATATCCGGCGTATCGCCGTCGCCATCATCGGGAGCCTGGTCATCGCTGACGACCGAGTCAATCCAGCCTGCGAACGCGTCGACTCGCGTATTGAAGGCACAATCACCCAATGATGAATCCGGTACAGTGCCGCCTGAAGTAATTGCAGCAACAAAAAACTGGTTTTCCAGATCGAGGAATCCGGGGCCTCCGGAATCGCCGGCCACCGTGTTGGACTCGGTCACATCGTCGAATTTCCAGATGATCAATGTGGGGCGAATCTCGTCGATGGTCGTGATGCCCGATCGTTTGATGCCGAACGTGTTATCCGATCCGTCGACAGGAGTTCCTGATCCTCCAAAACCAACGATGGTCAGTACGTCGCCGACCATCGGAAAATCGCGGAATAATGTTGCTGGCTCGATCCCTGAAACTGCCTCATCCAACTCAAGAACTGCCAGATCGTTGTCGAGATTGGACGGGTTGAAATCGGGGTGAATTACAATTTGCCGCGTCGAATAGATGGTTCCACCGACCTCAAACGTGCCGGCAGTGGCGGCGGGAATCTCATCTGCGCAATGAGCAGCGGTCAGGACATGAGTCGGTGATATTAGTGTGCCCGTACAAAACCCGCCCCGCCCGGTGCTGCCAACAATTCCCACACATTCGAACCGGTCCGTTTCAGCACCGCCCAGAATTCTGGGATTAACATCCTGCATACCACGTTGCTGCGCCTGTAATGATGTTCCAGGCCAGTTAACGACCAGGATGGTCACCGCAAAAACGGCCAATGATTTTTGGACTAATCGACTCGGATTCAGGATCATCAGCCAGCTCCGTTCTGTGCAATGAATGTGCGAACAGTCGATCGGGTTTCAAGGAATAACCCAAATAGCTGGCTACGGTTTCGCAAAAATTGGTGAATGTCAGGCAAGCTGCAATTTGCCGACTACCAGGCTTTCCCAGACTAACAGACCCTCATCGGTGCACAAAAAAAACGCCCCACAGACAGGAAAACTGTGGAGCGCGAGAATCGCAGGCTTGTTGGCCAGTTGATGGACTAGCGGAAATCGTATTCCGAGTTGTTGATATCGAAATCTTCGTCGGTCAGGCCAACGTTCAAGTCCAGGTTCAGATAGGTGTATTCCTCTTCCAGCGTTGGCTTTCCGCCGGGCTCCAAAGGCCAGCCATAAGCGGCGTAGCGGATGGGCACTTGCATTTCCTTGTCGATGAAGATGCGGCAAATATGGAAATCGTATCCCGGTCGCTGCTCGGCGTGAGTGACCTGAATCAGCGTGCACTCGCGGCCGTTGATTTTGGTCTGCTCGTAAAACTGGACGACAGCTTCGCCCATTGACTTGTCCCGCTCGCCCTTTTCGATCAAACGGAATACAAGGTTTTCGATTCCAGCCTCATAAATCGGGTACCGGTTGCCACGCATCGCCATCATGCCATCGGGATCAAGATTGGCCACGATGCCAGAGAGCACTCCTGAGCCTTCGTGAGCGGTCAGTTTGCCATTGTTGCGTCCTTCGACCCAGATGACCTCACGGCCCTTGAATGCAGCCGGCTTGAGGAATCGCATGTAGACGCTCAGCGGGATGCCTTCGGCTTCGTTTCGACTACGAACCTTGAGCTTCATGAATTCGGCATCGTTGACTGCGCCGTTGATGCGCTCACGCTTGATCATTGTCGCAGTGTAATCGCGAACGTCAGCGCGAATGTGTGCCAGACCATCGCGAGCGATGTCGAGAGCGCGGTCGATCGGTGCGACGGGTTCTGTGGTAGTACTGGACGCTAACGTGGTCTGTGCGTCGTCGTCGTTGGCGACCCGATAAACGGGTTCGGTCGTCGGCTTGTCGGAGGTCTGTTGCTGAGCGCACGTGACGCTTGAACCACCGACTAGCAGTGTGACTACGACAAGAGATCTGGTTAGCGAACCAGCGATATTTTTGGCCATGCGATCCTCCGTGACCCGGGCCGTCATAGTCCGGGAAAAGTTACTGGTGCCGGTCACGCCCTGCGAAACAGATCGCAAGCTGACTAATCCGGCTTTCTCCGTTCGGCATTCCAGTTACCGATGCAGCGCGACCTGGGACGTGATTCCAAAAGTCTAGTGTTCTGGAAGATCGGGGTAAATTGCAACCTTGCAACCCGGGTGATCAGGCCGTTGAAAATCATTGTGGCGTGGCGTGGCCCGCCGTGAGCTAGCATCCTCTTGGCCGCTTGAGGTACTGGACCTACTCAAGTTATCGCCAGGCCACGGCAGATATTTGATTCGGTTTATCCAAACAAGTCAGCAATCTGTTTCAGTCGACAGATTTTCGCGCGTTGTGTTTGCTGTATTCGCGGTGGTAATCCAAAACTACGTCACCGGCAGGGGTTGCCAAATCGGAATTGTTGCCGCTGAACGCAGACTTTCGCCTAGCCGCGGGCCTTTTGCATCGACGTATCGGCAGCGCGTTCGGGCAAAGAGGCCTTGTCGCGTCTGACTGGAAGACTCAGTGTGAATTTGCTGCCATGCCCAAGGGTACTGGAAACATATACCTCGCCGCCATGTTCTCGCATGACCTGGCGAGTCACGGGCAGGCCGATCCCCGTACCCAATTCTCCTTTGGTGGAGGCAAACGGTTTGAAAATCAGGTTGATCTTGCGTGGATCAATGCCTTCACCGTCATCAATGATCGAGATGTGGATATGCTCGTCGCCTTCGGTTAGCCGAATTTTGATCACACAGCCCAATTCGCAAGCGTCAACCGCGTTTTGCACCACATTCAGGGCCGCACGGTAAAGCGCCTCAGGATCGAAAAACAGCGGGCGGATGTCGAAATTGGGTTCCCAGTCCAGTTTGATACCGCGGGCTTTGGACATCGGCTCCACCGTCGTGATCACGTCCTGCACGGCATCGTTGATGCTGTCCATTACGAGCTGCGGTTCCCGGGGGCGGCTGAATGACAGCAAGTTCAGGGACAGGTTGTAGATTCTCGTTGTCAGCGGATCGATTTCCCGCCAGCCTTCGAGGACGCGGGTCCAGTCCTGGCGTTCGATCCCCTGGCGGACTCGTCGCTTGGTGTCATCCAGTCCCTGCAACATATTGCGCAAGTGATGGGCGATCTGGGTGAATGTCTCGCCGACGGCGGCCAGCTGGGCATTCTGGGACATCAATGCATAGTAATTGGCGTTTTCGGTTGCCAAGGCAGCCTGATGGGCGACGGCCAGCAGCAGTTTCAGATGCTGCACGGAGAATTGGTGGGCAAAATTGTCGTCCTTGCCATCCTTGCGGGAGCGTTTGGTGGGCGGTGGGACAAAGTTGTCCACATAGACGAAACCGACGGTGCCCATGCGTCCGATCATGGGTACGCACATGGCTTCCACAAATCCGTGTTTGCGGGCTTCGGGCGGCGGTTTCATGCTCCAACGGTCATCGTGCTCGATGTCCGATGACAAGACGCCTTCGTTTTTTTCGCGGGCATACTGAAGAATCGACTGATCAATCTCGATCGGCTTGGCATCCTCGTCGGTTTCCTCATTGTGTCGGAAGGCGACCGGCGTGATCTTGTTTGAATCCTCGTCCAGCAGTAGCACGCATCCACGGTCGGCACTGACCCAGTCAAAAATCAGCTGCAGCACTTTTTGGTGCAGTTCGTCGATGTTGGTGATGCGGCTGGTGGCCACGGCCGTGTGATAGATCACGTGGATGTTTTCCTCGAGGTGTTCGAGGAATGAGTCCGTGATCTGGCTGTCCTCTTCATAGGAGGGCAGGGCGACCTTGGCACTGATTGTCTTGACAATATGCGATCCGGAACCCGAGTCTTCGGAATCACCCGTCGCAATATTCACCATCGACTTGATGTCCACCATGGAGACCACGGGCGAAGAATCAAACACGAGCGTGGTTTGGCCAACCCGAATCAAATCGCGGGACGTCAACAGATGTTTCTTGATTTTACGTTTGTTGACGAACGTGCCATTGGAGCTGGTGCGATCCCCGATCACGAATCCGGCATCAGTGTTCTTGATCAGGGCATGAACGCGGGAGACCTCCGGATCATTTAGCTGGATGGCGTTGTGCGGCTCGCGGCCGATGGACGTGATGTCGTCATCCAGTTCGTACTGCTTGCCACGATCGTTGCCGTGGATGACTAACAGTCTGGTCATGCTCTTGAATTCCGTCGCGCGGAAACACCGCAATCAACAACCGCTTTGCATTTGTGGAGAAGCGAGGTTTGCGAAAAGCGCCGCGAGCCGGATGGCGTCGCGGACGATAAAACCCATTATCGCCCGCAGGTCACCGAGAGGCGACCCTTTTTTTGCATGCTTTGTCAGTTGTCGCCATCGGCCGGTTCGGTCGAGCCGCCACCGGTTTCGTCACCCAACGGCGGTACGCCTTCGATATCCAGTTCCTTGATGGGCTCCGGCTCCACATAATCCCTGGGGCCACAGCCTGTGACCGGCACAAACAGGAGGCCTGCAATGATGCAGATGAAGATTTTTCTCATGGCAAAATCCCTTTCGTGGCTAAAGGATGCCGACCGACGAAACCCGTTCGACCATCCCTGCTGGCAGTACCTTGAGAATTTAGCGAAACCGCGCTGTCTTGGCCAGTCCGACCAGGTCGCGTGCGTGGAGGGGGCTGCAAAAACGGCTACAGCAAGCCCCGGCGGACCGCGAGCACGGCGGCCTGGGTGCGATCATTGACGCCCAGTTTCCGCAGCACGTGCTGGACGTGTTCCTTGACAGTTTCGTAGCTGATGCCAAGTTTCTCGGCGATCATTTTGTTGGTTTGCCCGGCCGACAGCTGGGCAAGCACCTCAAATTCGCGCTGAGTCAGTGGAAAATCAATATCTGATTCGAGGCGGGGAGTGGCCAGCGCGCCGGTGACGCGTCTCACGTCCTTGCGTTTCCATGTTTTCTTGCCGGAGGCCACTTTCCTCAGCGTGGTCTGGACCGTTTCCGGGGAGGCTGTCTTGTCCAGCATCCCCCACGCGCCGGCATCGACCATGCGGGACACAAATACGGGGTGTTGCCATTCGCTGAAAATGACCAGCGGAATATTGCGTTCGTTGGCCATGTGTTGCAACTCGAGCGACGACCCATCCTCGAATTCGTACTCGCACAGGATCATGTCGACGTTGCCATTTTCCAGATACCTGCGGGCGTCGGCAATGTTGACCGCAGAGGAGGCGACGTCAAATTCATGACCTTTGAGCACGCTGCCCAGCCCGCGAACAACGATATGGCTCGGGTCGACAACGAGGATGCGTGTGGTCATGGCATCAGCCTGGTGTGACAGGTGTCAGGAATTTTCCTCCGGAGGCGGCGGCAAACTGGGTGCCGTCGGCTCGTCCAGATCATCCGTGGCAGGTCCGGAAATCCGTTCCCGATCCCGGCGGGCTGGACTTCCGGTATCGACTTCGGTGTTTATGGTTGACTGCAACTCGTTCAGACCTTTGCGCAACTCGCCATAGCCGCGGCCGACATTGCGGGCTACCTCGGGAAGTCGTTTCCCGAAGAGCACAATGGCCACCACTCCGAGAACAACCAGCTCGGTAATCCCTATGCTTGGCAACATATTTGTTGGCGTTTGTTTATCAGATCGAGCGTCCCGTCCAGCAACGGCGACGGGCGGTTTCGCTAGTTGGCCTGATTGGCTTCTTCCTGATCTTCCAGATTCTTGAGATCCACTGGCTCGTCACGCAATCCTTGCTTGAATTCGTTGACACT
>JBPCVB010000069.1:0-6898 GCA_051010855.1 Pirellulaceae bacterium
ATCGATGGACAATGGAAGGCGTTTCGCACGGACGAAGTTTTTAGTTTGTGGGGCGGCGAAGACCAGGTGGCAACGCTGTGTAACGCTTGCCCTGCGAATGTCTACAGTGCAGGTGATTTGCTGGCTGGATGTCATGGCTGGTTAACGCCCGTTGGCGACTTGCCTTGGTCAGGGCGAATTGAAAAGGTCCTGGACGATCGCTTGCGTCACGACATCCGGGAAGACTTTCTGCAAACGCAACCAGTCTGGTACGGGCTGTGGGCCGACGGCGTGTTGAACCAGCGACAATTGCAGATAGTGCAACAGGTTTTTGACCAGTGGACTGTCCACTGCGACGTCGAGTACGAGGAAGTGACGACACTACGCCGGGGCATCGAGGTATGCCTGCAGCATGACCTGCCGTTGGATGTTCAGTTGCTACCCCCTGGCAACAGTGACGGACTGAACTGGATCATTCAGCCGCATTGTGATCGTTGCCTCGCTCCGTTTCTGCCACTACAGCCCGGATGCCTGGTGTGTGAAAAGGCGGGGATGGGGCATCCTGCGATAAAGCGCCGCGTGCTGGGTCTGCGACCGTGGGTAGATCTTCATCGAGTGATAGGTGAATCGAATGTCAGCCAGTTCCTGAAACGTTTCGATTTGGGTAACCAGCCATAATCATGAACAGCTGACTTTGATTGGGCGCAAAACGATGTGCTGCGAAGCGACCAGGGGATTGATGCAGCGTGCATCGAGAGCATCATGGACGGGATTTACTCGACCCGTCGTGCGGCCGCCGAATTGCGACCGCAACCGTCGATTTAACGACCGAAGTATTTCCGGTTGGATTGGGGAGTATGCCAGTCGTTGTTTGCTTCCAGCAGGTTGTCCAATTCGGAATCAATCCAGCTGGCGAAACGTGCCAATCCTGCAGCGTTTATTTGTTCGGGGCACGCGTTGGACTGCGACCGGGTGTCGGCCTCAACCGCGGCTTCCGGGTAATTTGAGTCTTGATTTGACATTGTCCTGTTCCTGTTTGTTTGACGCCCATACTGTTGGAATGTTCGTATGTGACTGCTCTTTACAGCGGCAAAGCCCATGCCAGCGTTACAGTACAGGAAGTGAGTTTGTCTAAGTCCTTATTCGCAAAAGGTTTGCGGCGAGATTCGAGGCCCGGCTTTTTTTGTCAAAATGTCGGGAAATGTAACCAAATTGATACCGGTTCCGGTGTAAAAGACCACACTGACCGGAAATGCCACATTCACCCGAAATGGCCTCCACACGCCGCCCAAAACGCCGTAGTGGGAGAAAAGCGGGTTGGGGTAAGATCACATGCCGAGCGGTGTGTCAGTTAATCCGCCCACGAAGCAGGAAAGGACGCACAAATGAACAGGATGCCGGTTGCAGTGGCTTTGTTGTGTTTTGTCGGGACGTTTTCAACGCAGGCCCAAGCGCAGGAAACGATGATCGAATCGCCTCCCCTTTCCGGCCAGGCGTCGAGTCTTGGCAGTGTTTTCGCGGGCGAAAGTTACTTCCATGACCAGTGCCTGCTGCCTTGTATTCCGGCTTGCCACAATTCGTGTTGTCACTCGGTTGAGCAACCGATCATGACTCCGTCGGTCGTTTTGATGCCGGCATGTGGTGGTTGTCAACAAATAGTCTACCTGTCCCAAACTACACCCGACGGAAACCTGGTACCTGTCTACTCAGGAAGCAACTTTACGACCGGTTCCATGCGCACATGGCAGGTCGTCCCCACGTCCGGCAATTTTGTCCCGCAATTTCGTACCGTACCTCCAGCGAACATCTATTCGCAACCGTCGCGTATGTTCCCGTCGCGACGCGGTACCTGGTTTCCCTTGCGGGGACGACGAGTTCGTTAACGGCGGGAACGCAGCAGTCCTTGCTGCGTGATGGGTATTCAACCGCCGTAGCGAGTTGGCACCGCTACGCATGTGTCGACGCGCGCAGGTTTACCTATTTTGACATCGTCGTTTGGCGTGCCAAATACAGAAAAAATGGCACAAGCCGGTAGCATTTTTTGTTTAGTCAGGCGGCACCCCACCACTTGAGAGCGAAAATGCAAGTTGTTAGCCTGATTCGCTAACACAGATAACCCCAGGAAGGTTGTTGGTTATCGAAAGCCGGACGGACTTCGGTGATGTCAGTTCCCGGACGCCTGGGGAAGTCAAACGATGATTCACCGCGCAGGTCGGAACCTGCCAATCCCTTTGACTTTGACAGTTACTTACTTGAGGAGATTCGTTATGAGACAAGTCGTCGCTTTTGGCATCGCAATTGTTTTTGCGTTTGCCGTATCGACCGTTGACGTACAAGCGCAGTGTTGTGGCAATTCCGGAGTTGTCGGTTATGGCACACCCATGACTTACAACGCACCGGGTGCCTACTCCAGCTATGGTTACTCACCGCAATCGTGCAACCAATGCTGCACCGTGCGTCGCGGATTGTTCCGCACCAGGACCTATTGCTCGACCAACAATTGCTGTGGCACGACAGGTTATGCAGCAGCTCCGGTCGCCTACACTGGTGGCAATTACTACGGTAACAACTGCGGTAATTGCAACACCTGTTGCACCACGCGGCCCACGATTTTCCCACGTCGCACGGCTACCTACTGCAGCACCTGCTGCAACCAACCGTGCAACACAGGTTGCAATCAGCAGATGTATGGTGCGACCACCATGTCCGGTTGCGCTGGCTGCGCTGGTGGCACGGTAATGATGAGCCCGACAATGCAAGGCGTACCCGCTCAGGGCACGATCATGCAAGGCGTTCCCGCCCAGGGCACAATCATTCAGCCGCAAGCTGTCCAGCAAGGAACAGTTAGTCCTCCCACGCCGGATGACACTTAAATCGAGATGCTGATGGCCGGCACATCCGGCTAACAGAATAAATCGCCAAAGGGCCAAACTCATCAGCGAGTTTGGCCCTTTTTTTGTTGGTGCTACAATGGGTGACCCTGCGACCCATTTGCCAGAAATGCCATGCGAACCCGAACGAGAAACCGTCCGCGCAAGCACTACCGCACCAACACGGTCAATATGAACGAGTTGATGCATATCATCCTGAGTTTGCAATTAATGTTTGGATCCCGACGAGCCCTGGGCGCCCTGTTACTTGTATTGCTGCTTGGAGGTGTCGTGTTCGCCGGATGGTATTACTGGACCGATCCGGGCCGCTCATTGAAACAAGCGGATCGCGATCTGGCAGCCGCCGATACCCTGTGGGATCGAGATGAACATGTTGATGCCGTACGTGAATACAAAAGGCTGTTGCGCAAACGCGATCCGGTTGATCCACAATTTGCGTATTTGCCACGCGAAGACCGTCCGCGGCTGTACCGACGCATCATTTCTCACGAAGCAACCTTTGCCGAACGCGCTGAAGCACGCGACTGGATCACCGCCGCCTACCATGAGGGCATCAACTACGAACGCCCGGACTTTGAGCGCGACGAAACCTGGCAACTATGGGAGGAGGTCGTTGGCAGCTTGCGCAGCGGTGCCGACCGCGACCGCAATTTGCTGGATGAAGTAAAAGGCAACAACCCGTAACGACGCTACCGGTCCCAGAACACGACTTCGCCATCGTCGATTTCGACCATGATCTTGAAGATTTCCGAGAGCCGTTCCAGGCTGATCGATTGCACGCTGCCATCGGCCATGCCCATATTAACCACGCCGCTCCATTCATCGCACAGTCCCGAGACCGGACTGTCGCGATCTGACCATTCGTAATCATCAGGTTTTGTCCAGGTTACAGCGTTTTCCGCATTGGCTTCCAGCATGACGATGGTGCGGCTTGTGCCATCAGCTATTTCTTCCAGTGTCACACCCGTAGGAAATTCGGTATCCGAGTCCTCCGGATCGGGCATGCTGGTGCGATCGCCTGTGGCGACAAGATAGACGGTCTGGCCATCTTCGGTGCGAATTCTTGGGTGTTCAAAGTCGACTGGCATTTCGTCAATGAGCTCCCGGTTATGCTCGCTGTCCCAAGGCTCATCCAGATGAAACCGGTCGTACAGGTCGCTATACCCGATAAAGGGCAGGATGTGTACACGCCAGCTCAATAGCGGCGTACCGTCGTCGGCTTTCGAGTAGCGAGCTGGTAGCGCCCGGTTGGAATCGTGGTAGTTATGCATCGCAATAACCAGCTGTCGCATGCGGTTGGCCGAATCGGTACGGCCAGCCGCACGACGCACAGTGAATACGGCTGGCACGACGCCCACTCCGACAGCTCCGATAACCGTTCCCGGCGTTCCACCAGGATACGTCTGACGCTGGACCATTTCGAATCCGTCAGGTGTGCGAAACAGGGACGACAGATTTGGTTTCATGTCCCGAGTCAGTGTCGTTGTGGAGGGCAAGTCACCGAGCCCGAAGTCAAAATCGGGTGGAAACATGTCGCCGCCCATCAGCGCCAGCATGGGAACACCCAGTTGCACCAGAGTTTTCACATTCAGTGAAGTGACCATAAGAGGTCCTTCGGCGTCCATCCGTGGTTGCTCAAACACCTGGGCAAACCAGTCATCCTCGACCAACGCATCCTCGGCCATCGATTCACGCCGCAGGTGCCGCCGCAATGATGATTTGTCCATGGAAATCAACATCTCACCGTCGGCCAGTGACCACGTAAAATCAGGCATGAATCCCCATTCGCTTTTGTCTTCCAGCGAATAGATCGTGAAGCCGTTGGCCTCGGATTCGGAAAATTCCACTTCGCCTCCCATGCCGGTCTGCTCGCGAATAAAGTCAACGATTTTGTTGTACGGTTCGGTGAGCCCCATTTCATCCGATGCGCCAATACTCAAAACCCAGCCCGCAGTGGGATTGGCGAAGTTGATCGATCCGTACACATAAACGTGATCGTCCATCCGCTCAACGACATCTTTCTCAAAGTCAATGTCCATCATGGCATTGAGCATACGGAGGCCTTCGTCGAATTCCCCGGGACGGGAGGCTGCATCGGAGAACTGGCGAATGAAATCCATTAATGCCGGCACCGAAATTCGACTTCCCACCATGACCATCTGGTCGTCGGAAATGCGACCAAATTCTTCAGGCTCAAGAGGTTCTCCCTGAAGCAAGCCCAGCAGACCGCCTGGATCGTCCGGGTCCTTGATCTTCACGATTCCGCGACAAATGAATCCCGCGTCATCCAGGCCGCTGACCCAACCTGCCGTCTGTATCTGTTCGGTTCCGAGCATTTCCATAAGGCTCTCGAATTCAGGGGGAGCACCCTCGTCCCGCATCATGTCAATCAATGAATCGAAAACCGTTTCCGCATTCACGAAACACACGCTGGAAACCCGGTCGACGGTCATTTCTCCACGCAACTCCGTCAGCCATTCGGGCGGATCGGTTTGCATGTTGGCCATCAATCGCGACATTTCGCCTTCACCAATTGTCACAGCGAGATACTTGTCGGCGACAATTCCAAACGTAAACGGCGCGCTAAATCCCCGCTCATCGATCAAAAGCGTGTGAAACACTGAACCGTCAATGGGTGTTTCGTCAAATTCCAGGCCGCCGTCGGCGGCGAGGGCCTGAATCATCTCGACCAGTTGCTCATTTAGCCTGCTGCCATCGTCAGCCATATCGATCAGGGCACCGCCATGTAGATTCCAGTTGCCATCGGCGTATTCGAGACGGCTCAGATAAAACCCCACCGATTGCGTCATGCAGTGCTCGGCAATTTCGAACATCGCGCCCGCAAAACCGGATTCGTCTCCTTCGGCACTCTGTGCGACAGCCTCCCGTATCGCCGACTTCAGCTGGTCAAAGGATTCCTGCAATTCGATTTGCGCGAGCCACCGTTCGGTGACATTCCCCTCAGGATCAGGTGTCGCCGTGGGCGACCAGGTGGTGTAAAAAACGCATTCCGCCGGAGCGAACTGCGCCATGATCGGGTCTTCCGGACCGGGAGGCATCCCCAGCGGCAAACCCGCCTGACCACCCAGCCCAAACAAAAACACCACGAGAAATTCGGTTGCAGCAAATCCAATCATTTCGATCTCCCCTGTTTCGTTCGCATACCTGGAAGCGGGAGCGCCGTTGCTGGCGGCAAGAGCTCGTCGTGGCAGGTCGCGACCAGGTTTATTCTAGGGACGCACCACCATCTTGTAAAAAATTGGACAAATGCCGGTCCGGTTGTGGGCAAAAGAACCAATTTTTATAATCCCGACCTAAATGTTGCGGTGCGGGGCTGCCTTCTGTTTTCTTTCCCCTCCATTAACCAACCGTGCGGGTGCCATGAAAATTCACGAATACCAGGGCAAGCAGATTTTCCGCGATGCCGGAGTGACCGTGTTGGACGGCTATGTTGCGCGGACCCGCGATGAAGCGGCGGACGCCTTCAAGCAACTGGGCGGTCCCTTGTCGGTGATCAAGGCGCAGATTCATGCGGGCGGACGCGGCAAGGGAACGTTTACCGAACATCCCGAACAGCACGGTGTGCAACTGGTTCGCAGTGCCGATGAAACGCGAGAAGTCGCCCAGCGAATGCTCGGCAATCGACTGGTCACGATCCAGACCGGTCCCGAGGGCAAGGTGGTCAACCAGGTTTTTGTGGAGGCCGGTTGCGACATCGCCCGCGAACTTTACCTCGGTATTGTGCTGGACCGGGCCGCGTCCAGGCCGGTATTGATGTGCTCGAGCGAAGGCGGTGTGGAAATCGAAAAGGTGGCTGCCGAAACGCCGGAAAAGATTTTCAAGGAACATTTTGACCCGGCCCAGGGCATCGAGAGCTACCAGATTCGCAAGCTGTGTCAGCAGCTGGGAATCAAGGGCAAGACTGTTCGCAGCGCCGACAAGTTTGTGAAGGCCCTGTGCCGTATGTTCGTTGACCTGGATTGCTCACTGGTCGAGATCAATCCACTGGTAATCACGTCCGACGGCGA
>JBPCVB010000070.1:0-10864 GCA_051010855.1 Pirellulaceae bacterium
GTTGTGTCGCTGGTCCGACCATTCCATCCACGGCATTTTGTCGAAACCGTTTGGCGAATGCGGCCGTTTACGCTGATGGCTGTCGTCCTGCTGGTCGCTGCACCGTGGTACATCGTGGTCGGTATCGAGACGGGCGGAGAATGGCCAAGGCGTTTCTTGCTGACCGAAAATTTCGCACGGGCAACGTCGTCATTTGAGAATCACGGCGGTGGACTTTGGTACTATCCCCTGGCGATTCTGCTGGGCTTCTTTCCGTGGTCTGTGTTTCTTGGGCCCACGCTGGTGGGCGTTGATCGACAGATCACTCGACGCCATCACTGGTCCAGTGCTTATGTATTTTGTTTGTGCTGGATTGGTGTGCAGGTCGGATTGTTTTCGTTCGCACAAACCAAATTGCCCAGCTATGTGACCCCTTGTTACCCGGCACTGGCTTTGTTGACCGGAGCCTTCCTTTCCCAACTTGTTAGCTCGCAGGTGGCCGTTTCCGCAAAATTCTGTCGCGTGGCATTGTTGACTTTGGCGGTAAGCGGCGCGGGTATCGCCGTGGCACTTGCGGCCGTTGGACACATCTTTCTGGCCGGCAATTACATGGTCGCTGCACTGGGCCTGATTCCGCTAATCGGTGGTGCGATCGCGTTGGTGTTTTTTGCCCGCGAAAAATCGCGGTTAGCCGTGGCTACTTGCTGTATCCTGGCGACCTTGTTTGCCACCGGACTTTTTGGCTTCGGCACGGTCACCGTCGATCGATATCAATTCAGCCACCGAATTCTGGATCGCGTGGCCAACGGCGATCAGCAGCAGGCCGTAGCGACGTTTGGGTGCCTGGAATCCAGCTGGGTGTTTTATGGCGGGAAACCGATTCAGGAATTGACCGACCTAAAACACAACGACGCCTGGAATGCCAAGCGAAAACAGGATTGGGAAAAAAAGCAATGGCCAAGCCCTGAGCAATTCCTGGCCGTTCATCCCGATGCTCTGATCATCACAACAGATCGCGATCTTCCTCGACTTAAGGAACGCTTGCCGGCTGATTATGAAGTGATCGAACGGGCCGGCTATTTCATGCGTCGCAACAAGGACCTGGTCCTGCTGGGCCGCAAAACGGACCCCGCATCCGCTCGTGTTGCGACTTCGAGCGATGCCGCAGTCGTCCGGTAGACACATTGCAGAATGTAGCGGGATGGGCCACAGTCCGACATACCGGGGCTGCCGACGCTGACTCGAACACGCGGGTCACGGAGCGAGACGCACTATGACCCAACCTCCGGTGCCTTCATCGCTCCTTGTGTACTGAAACCGGTCATGAGCCCGGTCTCGTCGTCCCTGCCAGAACTCCAGCCGATCGGGCTGCAGACTGTAGCCTCCCCAATCATCGGGCAACGGCACCTGGTCGCCGGCGAGTTTTTGCTCGAGTTCGGTGCGCAAGTGTTGCAAATGCTCTCGCGATTCAAGCGCGCAGGACTGGGCTGAAACGTATGCGCTCAACTGTGCACCTCGGGGACGCTTGTGAAAATACTCGGCGGATATTTCCCGAGTGGTTTTTTCGACCCTGCCAACAATCCGTATTTGCCGCCCCAGGAAATGCCAGTGAAACAGCAGGGAGGCACGCGGATTGGACTCGAGCTGGCGACCCTTTTCCGAGCCGTAATCCGTGAAGAACACAAACTGCACTTCGTCATAGTCCTTCAGCAGGACTGTCCGACTGGTCACGATCCCACTTTCACTAGTCGACAGCGTCATTGCGTTGGGTTCATACCATTTGCCAGGGGTGTGCCGTATCGCATCCCTGAACCAGACATCGAATTGCTGCATTGGGTTGTCATACAGCTCCGCGCGATCAAGACCGTGCAATTCGTACTCTTTTCTCAACTCTTGAATCGTATTCATGCTGTCAGGATATTGGATTGTGGATAAAATTGGGACGGTCACCGGGCGCCAAACTGGCTAGCAAGAGACCTTGGGCGAGACGCCTTGGTGATTATTTGATCGACCGATAACATTTGCAATTGCAGCGCTAAAATGAGCACCGAAACCGCCACCGAGCCCGTGACTGAATTCCGCACCGAACACGACTCCATGGGCACTGTCCGGGTCCCCGCCCATGCTTACTACGGGGCTCAGACGCAACGTGCCGTTGAGAACTTTCCGGTTTCCGGCTGGACGCTGCCGCCCTCGTTGATTCATGCCATGGGTCGCGTCAAATACGCTTGTGGAGTGGCCAATCGCGACTTGGGCAAGTTAACCGGCAGCGGCAAAAACCCGCTAAATGAGATGCAGGTTCAGGCGATGCTGGATGCGGCACGCGAAGTCGTCGATGGAAAGCTGGACGGCGAATTCCCGATCGATGTTTTTCAAACCGGTTCCGGCACGTCCAGCAATATGAATGTGAATGAGGTGATCGCCAATCGCGCCATCGAGATCACCGGCGGCGACCGATTTGGGGCTGAAAAGCCCATCCACCCCAACGATCACGTCAATATGGGTCAAAGTACCAATGACACCTTTCCCACAGCAATCCATGTTGCTGTGGCGTGGGACATCAAACACGAATTAATGCCTGCCTTGCGCAAACTGGCGGATGCTCTGGCAGCCAAGGCGGCAGAGTTTGATCAGGTTATCAAGATTGGCCGCACACATTTGATGGATGCCACTCCGCTGAGATTGGGCCAGGAAATCGGTGGTCTGGCTCGTCAAGTGGAATTGTCATACGAACGAGCCGAGTCTGCTTTGGGTTCGGTACTGGAATTGCCGGTAGGTGGAACGGCAGTAGGCACTGGCATCAACACCCATCCCGAATTCGGCAGACGGGTGTCCCGGGAACTGGCCAGCGAAACCGGAATTCCGTTTGGCGAGGCCGTGAATCATTTTGAAGCCAACGCCCAGCGCGATGGCATTGTCGAATGCCATGGCAATTTGAACACGATCGCCACCACACTGTTCAACGTGGCCAACAACATTCGCTGGCTGGGCAGCGGACCAAGATGCGGGTTTTTTGAAGTTACATTGCCCAGTCGCCAGCCGGGCAGCTCAATCATGCCCGGCAAAGTGAACCCCGTGATGTGCGAGAGCCTGATGCAGGTGTGTGCCCGCGTGATGGGCAACAATCAGGCGATCGTGATCAGCGGTGCTGCGGGCGGCCAGTTCCAGCTGAACATCATGATGCCGATGATGGGTCAGACGACGCTGGAAAGTATCAATTTGCTGGCCGGCGGTTGTCGTGCGTTCCTCGACTTCTGCATTGCAGAAATGGAAGCGAACGTGGAGGTCAGCGAGTCATTTGTGGAACAAAGCCTTTCCATGATCACCAGCCTGAACCCGTACATCGGATATGAAAAGGCTGCCAAGCTGGCCAAGGAAGCCTTTGCCACGGGCAAGACTATTCGGGAACTTTGCACCGAACAAAATATCCTGCCACCTGAAACACTAAAGGAAGCACTGGACCCCATGCGGATGACCGAGCCTCAGGAATAGGCACATCTCACCGCATGATCCATGGAGGGTAAAGCATGAAATCTACTGCTCTGGTTGTCTTTTTTCTGTTGTCGATGGGCGTGCCGACAAATCTGTCCGCCCAGAATGAACTCGTGCAGCGGATTGAGGCAGTGGCGGCCCAATCCAAATCCGCGAAAACCGCGACCGAATATTCGGCCATCATTGCGGAATGCGAATCGATTCTGAATGAGCCAATCGATAACACCAAACACCGTCAGTATGTCAATTCATTGACTGCCTGGGCACTTGAATTGCGTGCCCGGTCTCGCGTTGATCTGGCCGACCAGTTCCGTCGCGCTGGAAACGAAACTCAGGCAGATCAGGTGTTGTCGCAAGCGATACAGGATTTCGATCAGGCAATTGAACACGATCCGGATCACTGGAAGGCGTGGATGAACCGCGGGGCATTGCAAGCCAGCCAGGGTCAGTTTCAAAAAGCACTCGAAGACTTTGGTCGCGTTGAGGCGTTGAAACCCGATCACGTGGATGCCGTGTTTAACCGGGCCGAGATGCATGTGCAGCTTGGCGATTTTGCGTCGGCACTCGCGGACTATGATCGCGTGTTGCAGACAAATCCAGACGACTGGCCAGCGGTCAATGGACGAGCCGGATGTCTGCTGAATCTGGACCGTGCCGATGAGGCAATTGCAGAATACGATCGCCTTGTTAGTAAGCAACCGAACAGTGCCTGGGCATTGGCCAATCGCAGTGACGCACAAATTGCCTTGAACAATTGGACAGCCGCACGAATCGATCTTGAAAACGCAGTGCAACTGCAACCCGACAGCACATTTTACCGCCGCCTGGCGTGGTTGCTGGCCACCTGCCCGGATGAACAGTTCTGTGACGGCGAAGCCGCACTCGTTGCATCGCGCAAGGCAATCGAACTGGGTGGTGAGTCGTTGGAAAACCTGGAAACACTGGCTGCCGCGTTTGCAGCCAACGGGGATTTTGATCGCGCTCGCGATACACAAACCCGCGTCATTGGATTGGCGGAGGGGGACGCCGTGCCTGAACAAACCGTACGACAGACGGTTTACGAAGGCAGCCAACGATTCGAGGATCGAAACGATAACTAGTGACGGGATATTCACCGAAGTGGGTAAGCTAACTGACTGACGTTCGATTGCCTCTCGAAAAACAATCCATTGAGCAGTGAAACAACACGACACAACCATTCGCGTCCGTTATGACGATGCCGATCCCATGGGGTTTTTGCATCACTCGAAATACTTGTCGTATTTCGAGATTGGCCGCACCGAGATGTTTCGGGCCTCGGGCGGCAACTACCGCGAGTTGGAAGAGTCCGGCATGTTTGTGGTCGTGGTCAGGGCAGAAATCAGCTATCGCAAGCCAGCCAGCTACGACGATTGGCTCGTAATACGCACGACATTGGCCGGTACCACAATGGCCAAGATACAGCATGAATATCAATTGCTTCGTGATGAGGAACTGCTGGCCAAGGCCGCGGTGACACTTGCCTTGATCAATGCAGCCGGCAAAGCTCAACGAATTCCGCAATGGATGCGAGACCTGGTATAGGGTCCATTGGCGACTATGACTACCAGCGATACCACTGGTCGTCATCCTGCAGCCAGTCCGGCATGTCTGCCTTTTCGTCCGGGCCTGGTGGTCCAGTCAGACGACGCGGACCCTCCGTGGTCATGGCGACCGTGTGCTCGAAATGGGCACATAGCGATTTGTCTTTGGTGATGGCGGTCCAGTGATCGCTGAGGTGCCGCAGTTTGTTAGTGCCCACGTTGACCATGGGTTCAATGGCCAGCACCACACCCGGTCGCAGGTCAAAATCGTCCTCCTGTACCCAGTTGTCGTCGTAGTAGTTCGGTACCTGGGGCGGTTCATGCATCGACTGGCCAATGCCATGGCCGACCATATCGGTTACGACCGAGAATTTATGGCCTTCAACATAGTCCTGAATTTCCCTGGCAACCTCGCTCCACATTTTTTTGGTGGCCATGAGTGCAATCGCGAGTTCCAGCGCACCATTTGTCACTTTCAGCAGCTTGTTGGCCCTGGAGTCAATTTCACCCACCGCATGCGTGACCGCGGCATCGCCACACCAGCCATTGAGTTTGGCTCCCGTGTCGATGCTGACTATATCTCCTGCGGTCAATTGACGCTCGCCCGGGATGCCGTGGACGAGTTCTTCATTGATCGAAATACAGGAGACAGCGGGGAAGGGCGTCTTGCCCGGATACCCCAAAAACAACGGCGTGGCATCAACTGCTGCAAACGTCTCGACAATTGCGGAATCGAGTTCACCCGTCGTGACACCGGGCCGAATCAGCCGCGCGGCGGCCTGGTGTGCATGCCAAACCAGCAACCCGGCATTCCGCATCAAACCGATTTCTCGCTTTGACCGCAGAACTCGTGGTTGTGTGCCGGGAGCCATTTCCTGGACCTTGCTGCGTTCTAGACCTTGCTGCGCTTGGGTTTGTAAATCTCGGTCGCCGTACCGTAGAAGACTTCGCCGGCGTTCATCAATGTCTCGCTGAGCGTCGGGTGTGCGTGAACTGTTTCGGTAATGTCGCGAACCTCGCAACTCATCTCAATTGCCAAAGCGGCTTCCGCGATCAACTCACCGGCATTGGGTCCCACGATACCGCAGCCAATAACGCATTCCGTTTCCGGATCGACAATCCACTTGGTGAGCCCTTCGGTGCGGCCGATAGCAATGGCACGACCACTTGCCGCCCATGGATAAGCCGCCACCGAGATTTCGCGACCGGCAGCCTTGGCTTCGTCCTGGGTAACACCAGCCCAGGCGACCTCCGGGTCGGTAAACACTACGGCAGGAATAGCCCGCTTGTCGAAAGACACACTCTTGCCAAGGATAACTTCGATGGCCGTCCGGCCTTCGTGCGTGGCCTTGTGCGCCAACATCGGTTCGCCGGCGGCATCGCCGATCACAAAGATCTTTGGATCGTTGGTCCGCAGCTGTTCATCATGCAGGACAAATCCGCGTTCATCGGTCTGGCAGGATGTATTTTCCAGACCCAGGTCGTTGGTCAGAGGCCGCCTGCCCACGGACACCAGCACGGCATCGTATTGGCGTGTGCCGAATTCGCCGGGACCTTCAAAGCCAACTTCCACCTTTTCGTCGCGGAGACCCAGTGACCCGACTTTGGTGTTCAGCAAGATGCGATCCTCAAACAAGGCACGCAACCGTTTTTCCAGTGGTCTCACCAGATCGCGATCGGCACCCATTAACAAGCCATCCATCAGCTCCACCACGCTGACTTTGGAGCCCAGATTGGCGTAAACCGTGCCCATTTCCAGTCCGATGTACCCGCCGCCGATCACAAGCATTTCCTCAGGGACTTCCTTGAGTGCCAGCGCTCCGGTAGAGTCAAACACCCGGTCACTGCCAATGTCAAATGCTCCCGGCATCGCTGGAACGCTGCCTGTGGCAATCACGCAGTGATCGAAAGTGAGTTGGCCGCCATCGGGAATCGACTCATGGTCGCCGTGAAGCGAAAGCGTATTGGAGTTCTCGAACCGCGCTCTGGCGTGAATGACATTGACCTTGCGACGCTTGGCCAGCTGGCCCAGTCCTCCGGATAGCTTCGAGATGATTTTTTCCTTGCGCTCTCTCAATTGATCGAGAGCAATTTTGGGTTCGCCGAATGTAACCCCCCAATCGGCGCTCATTTCCTCGGTCTCGCTGATCACGCGGGCCACGTGCAGCAGCGCCTTGGAGGGAATACAACCTCGCAACAAACAGGTTCCTCCGAGCCGTGATTCGGCTTCGACCAGCGTTACCTCCATGCCTTCGTCGGCCGCCAAAAAGGCTGCAGCGTATCCGCCAGGACCACCACCAATAACAACAATCGGAGCATGCATGATTCAGTTCCCAAAATAAAACGGCAAGCCAGACACTGTGGCTTGCCGATCAACTGTAGTTCATTTTGGCTGCCGGAAACGAAAAGCAGTCAATCGGCTTTTCACATTCTAGCGCGACATAAATTCGATCACCGTATTGACGTCGACCGGAAGGCTGACGTCGGTAGGTCCCGGTACACCCTGCACCGTAGCGGTCATTGTGTCGTTGTCAAAAGCGACCCACTCCAGCCCGACGCCATCGACACCCTGGGCCATGATGCCCAAATACAGGTTGCGCAGTTTGGGCTTGTCCTTGACAGTGATCACATCGCCCGGCCGCAACTGGTAAGAAGGCTTGTCGACCTTCGTACCGTTGACACGGAAATGTCCGTGAGCGATTCCCTGACGAGCCTGACAGCGTGTTTTGGTCAGGCCGACCCGGCGCACGACATTGTCCAGCCGTCGTTCACACATCAGCAACAGGTGCTCACCAGTGTTGCCTTTTTGCCGCGAGGCGTTGTCAAAGTACCGACGCAATTGCCGCTCGCCCAGGCCGTAGTAGTGCTTGATCTTTTTCTTTTCCATCAACGCTGCACCGTAGTTTGACGGTCGCCGACCGCGAGTGTGCATGCCCGGAGGATTGGGCCGGCGTTCCAGTGCCTTGGACGCACCATTTGATTCATAAATCAGTGAACCCAGACGTCGATTGATACGTGCCTTGGGGCCGGTGTAACGTGCCATAAATATTGCTCCAACAGTCGCCCGTCGGGGGCGAAAAAAAACGACCGCCAGAAGGGCGGACGGACAGGATACCTGCACTATTTGAGGCCATATTTTTATGAATTCGGGCCGCTCCTACAAGGGGTAAATTGCCCCCCACGCCTGCCCGCTACCCGGAACGGGCTCTTTCCAGCAGGGTACCCAGCTGGTCAGCCGTTTCAAATACCTGAAACACCCCCGGCGGCAGCATATGCTCGGCCTCGATTACAGGTTCCCGGTAGCGATGTTCGGGCCGAATCAACCGAATCAGGATTTGCTGTACTCGATCCGGATACAACTGATAACACCTGGCGTAGATTTCTGCGTCTCGCTCCCCGGAATCGCCGATCAGCGTAAAACGACGGTGTGGAAAGCTGGAAAGGATTCGCCGAATCGCAGCGCTTTTGCCGCCACGATGAATGACCCCCAGACGTTTGAGCAGGTGATCGCTGAGACGGAATTTTCGCAGGATCATCGATCCGGACGGATACCCGGAATGCTGCATGAAGTCTTGCAGTGGATGGTAGAGTTGCCAGGGACTGGCCGACACATAGTGGAATTCGCAGTGCTCGGCTGCCAGTTGCCGATAGACCTGCGGCATGCCGGCAATGGGCTGGTATTCCCGGACAAAGGTGTTGGCCAGCAACTCTGAGCGGTTCTCCACGTCGGAAAACTTGATGGTGTCATCAATGTCGGAAATGATCGAGTGACCGCGGGCAGGCAACAGGCGTATTTGCACTTCCGTTGACAGCTCGGATCCAGATGGACGGGCTAATAGCTGTAGCTGGCCACTGTCGGCAATTCCTCGCGCCAATTCCTCATGACCCAGCAGGATCTTGGTACGGAAATGGCCGTTGCGCTTGGTCTTCTTGACAGTCCCCACCTCACGCTGATCCACCTCAAAACGGATCTTGCGTTTGGATGAAGGCGCCAAAATGAACGGTGCCATCCGCTCCTGACACAACTGTGTTTCCAGTTGCTCCGGTGGAACATCCGTCAACCGGCGCAGAACGTTCAGCAGCACCTGACGTTTGATGCGTTTAGTTTTTGATTTCAGACAAACACCGCTCGCCGGAACCCGCCACACGTCTTCACGTTTGGGATCCGGGGCAGCGAATGTAGGGAATAGCAGCAATTGCACGGCACAGGAGACGGTGTTCAGGACTAGTGGCCTTTGTGTTCAGCAATATTGTCGATAGCGACGTTCGCACTGAACACTGCAAATGCAGATTTGGCCACAAAAAAGACCCATCTCAACAAACCGAGCGAGATTCTACGGCACCAGGCGGCCGCAGATAGAAACATAGTCGCAACCGCTCATTGTGCATCGGTGTTCGTAATCCACCAGCGGGTTCTCTGTTCCGGCCCCGCTAATACTACGAAGCGGATTCGCGAAGCAGGTTTCGAACGGCGGCGTTAGTTTGCTACACCAACGCCCCTGGGTGCCTGGACATCGTCAATTTGACCGTCGCCCTGCCCGAGACTTGGCTTGGCTTCTTTGTCCACGACGATTTCAGCGGGACCACCGCAGCCGATTGACAGCCCGGCTGTACAAAGGGTTATGACGAGCAGAGCACAACACTTGCGCAACATTTTTTGCACCTCACAGATTGAAGAAACGATGGCAATCTTCAATACGTGACGCTGCATGCTTTTGTTCGTTCCGTAATTCATTGACGAACATAACGGACGCAATAATCGGGCGCAGAAAGTTGGGTTGCGCGCAAAAAAAACCGGGACGCCGTAAAGCGTCCCGGGCTGGATCGCATTGAAATGCTGCTACGACCTAGTCGGCAGTGACCATTCCGTCCGGAGCTTTCACTCCTTCCATTTCACCTTGGCCTTCTCCCTTGGATGGCTTGGCGTCCTTGTCGACATTGATATCGGTAGGACCGCTGCTGCAGCCCGTCAAAGTCAAACCACAAACGCACATGCCAAACGTGATCGCAACAAAAACTTTTTTCAACATGATTAACCTTTAGTAGTTAAGTGGGATTCCGCCGTCGCGTGCACCACACAGTTCGTACAACGTGACCCAGTTGACTGCACGATTCAGGTTGTGAACCGAGCCATCAGCGAGACCAATGTTGACACCGGCGGGATGCGTCGCACCAAATCCACGGGTAGGAGCATGTCGGGTGTTACCGAGCATGGTGATGGTTTGTTCTTCAACTTCGTCGTCGGTGTTTTCACCGTAGCCGTCGATGTCATCTTCCAAACGAGCGGTGTCGTAAGGGATGTTACCACGACCCTGGGCCAGACCACCATACAACCACGACCAACCCCAACCTTCTTCGGTGTTTGTTACGTCGTCGTCATCAATGTCAACGCCACGTGCGTAGTTGAAGATACCGCCGATGTTCTCACCCATCATGATGGTACGGCTGGTGCCGTCCTGGACGGTTTCCAGAGTAACCTTCGAGCGGGGAGCCATGCAACCTCTCCAGCGGGTACGCTCTGGACCAATGGTGTGGCCGTGAGCACCGATGCAGGAGATGTAGTTGGTACGGTAAACGCGGAAGTCGGCATCATCAAAGTATACCAACCAGCCAGACCAGTCCATGTCGTCGTTCGTGGTGCCGTCCCAGATCGGAGCATAGCCGGTCAGCGACAGGTCGAAACCAACGCTCGGACGAATGTAATCAACGTCGTTGATGCTGTCCGAGGGGCACTCGAAGTCAGGCACACGTGTGTTCAGGAGAATGTCATTGTTCTCCATGAACAGGCAGTAAGCATAGATCTGGTTACCCATGGCATCTACGTAATCAGT
>JBPCVB010000071.1:0-9337 GCA_051010855.1 Pirellulaceae bacterium
CCGACAGTTCAATATCCGGTTTGATGGAAGTCGTCGGCAATCTGAATCAGTCGAAGATGGCTGCGTGTGGGTTGTTCGCGACCACGGCACCACGGTTCAAGCGACTTTGATGCTGCCCAACACGCTGCGTTAGGCGATTCTATCTTGCGTTTTGGCGGACGCAACCGATGACCGGTCGTCCGCAGACTCTTCCTGCTCCACGTCGGAATGACGCAGGCACCAAAGCAGTGATTTGAGCTGGAACGCGGTTAATTCGGGAAACTCGGATCGCAGACATGCGGCGATGCCGGAAATGTGCGGGCAGGCAAAACTGGTCCCCGTATACAGCCGATAACCGCCACCCGGTGCCGGTGCCTCAACATAGATACCGTGGGCGACAATCTCTATCGGGCTTCCCAAATTGAAAAAGAACTTCGACCGATCCTCAAAGGCCTCATTGTCGACAGACACGACTGTTGCGAATTGTGCCGGGTAACTAACTCGCCGTTGATTGTTGGCCGCGGCCACAACGATTTGCCCCTGAACATAGGCTTTTTCAATCAGTTCGTGCATCACGATCAGATTTCGTTTTTGCAGCGTTCCCAAACTCAGATTGACGACGTCGTATTTCTGTTCGAGCGCCCAGCGTATTCCTTGTGTCAATTGCTCGAGAGTTCCCGATGCATCATGTCCCATCACGCGGACACTGTACAGTTCGGCTTCCGGAGCGATGGAATGAATGATTCCAGCGCAAGCGGTTCCGTGGCCAACCGGATCTCCATCGGTGACCGGTACGCATTTGTATCCGGGTCCCCGTCTGACGATGGCATACGATTCCTTGACGGCGCCAGCCAGGTCGGGATGCTTGTCGTCGACGCCGGTATCCAGGATTGCAACCCGCACACCTCGACCGGTACCGCGTGAGGCAAGTTCGCGAAGTCGTTCGATGTTGACAAGGTTGTCAAAGATATTCACGCCACCGGGACCTTTCAAAACTCCGACTCCATACTCGTCCTGCGTGCCACCAGGACACCGAGCAGCTCTTCCGCAAGTTCCAGATCATGCAACGGCAGCCTCTCCAGGTTGTGGATCGCGTTGACAAGCGGCATTTCCTGGTCGACTCGCACATGAGACGTTTGCATAGAATCGGGAAAGCTGATGTTCTCAACGAACCGTTCGGCAACCGCCGTTAATTCACACTGAAACAGCGCCTGCTGCAAGACAATTCGCTGGTAATACCTGAGCCCGGACGCAATCAAGTCGGCAATTCGCATTCCCGATTCAATTTCAGTTTGATCGAATGGATCCTGCTCCTGACCCTCTGGCCGATTCAGAAACGTTGCGACTCCCAGGGCATCCCCGTCGGCATCCATGATCGGAATTGCCATATAAACAACCGTCTTTAATCCGGTCTTCTGATCGACCTCTGCGTAAAAAGACTCGGGATTGGCAACCGCCATTAACTGCCCGGTATTAAACACCAGACCAACCAGACTGCCATCGGTCGGTACGCTTGTTTGCGTAACAATACGGGAAATCTCGGGACTGGTATTTACCGAAACAAGAAACTTCAACCGGTTAGGGGCTTCGTCCGGAATCAAAAGCCCTGCCTCGGCGCAACCGACAATCGATCGCCCGGCGTCCAGAATATCGTACAGGCCCGTGATCGCCTGCCGGGAAATATCGGCAAACCGTTCTGCAGCCAGGTCGACTAGCTCAGACCAGTTGGATGATTGTGATTCTTGTCCTGGCATGTCGTTGCCCCGTTTTCAGGTATTGTACTTTTATCGTTCCGGAATCTGAAAGTTCTGTTCCGTAATTGACAGGGGCATGGTTGCCAGCCGGCATGAGTCGCGACCATCCGCTACAACCATAATTACCGCCACACATTAATCCGCGTCCAGTGTCTGCACCTCGCACAGTGCCCGATACAATCCGTCATTTCGCATGAGCTGTTCGTGCGTGCCGGATTCGACGACGCGGCCCAGATCAAGCACGACGATGTGGTCTGCTCCCTTGATCGTATAAAGTTCGTGAGTGATGACGATCCGCGTTAATCCCTTAAAGCGGTCTCGCATGGTGTCATGAATTACGCGGGCCGTCTTCACATCAATGTTAGCTGTATATTCGTCGCAGACAATGATTTGCGGATCCTGCAGTATGAGTCTTCCCAGGGCAATCCGTTGTTGCTCTCCGCCCGACAGCCGGTTACCCATATAGCCGGCAACCGCGTCTATTCCCCCCTGTTCCCGACGTTGCTCGATGACTTCGGACAGTTGCGACACTTCAATGGCGTCGTTGATACGGTCGGCGGCAACCTCCTCACCGGCAGCCATCAGCAGGTTGTCGCGCAAGCTTTGATTGAAAATAAACGGCCGCTGTGGAATGAATCCAAGATTTTCCCTAAGCGATTCAACCGAATACTCGTTCAGTGATACGTTGTTGATCTCAATCGATCCGGTTGTCGGTTCCAGCAGCCGCAACAACAGATGAAATAGCGTGGTCTTGCCGGAACCGCTCTCCCCGACGATGGCGGTCAGCTTCCCGCCAGGGATCTCAAATGAAACATCGTTAATGATGCGGCGGTTTTCCAGATCGAAACAGACGTTGTTAAAGGTGATCGACTCGATCGGCCTTTCAATCTGCCTGGGTGATTCCGGCTGCTTGAGCGCCGGCATATTCAGAATGCCATGGAGAGCTCGTAAGCTGGGCATCGTAATCGCCAGGTTACTTGTCCACTGCGCCATTGAAAGCACTGCGGGAAACAGCTGGCCGAGCAGCGCCGCATATGTGATGACTTCGCCCACCTGGGCAACCGATTCAATTTGCCTGATCCAAAAATAGTAGACACAAATGGTTGCCGTCGAAACGACCATCGCAGGGATCAGGCCGGTCAGTTGCCCCCAGATAGACGTCGTGACATTGATTCGCACACTTTTTTCAAGCAACTGGTTGAACACATCAGCAAAACCGGAGAACTTCCCCGAAGCTACGATGTCGCGAAAACCACCGACATTCTCCACCAGGTTACCGGTGATCTTCTGTTCAATATCACGACCGCGGCCGGCATAGTGTTCGACACGGCGATTAATCAAACGGATCACCAGCGACATCGACCCTAGCGCAGCCAGAATGATCAGCGTCAGCACGGGTTCCAGGATCAGCATGGAAACCAGCACCGTTACTCCCTGGGCAACCTGCATCCCTGTGCCGCGTAACGTGTCAACGATTAGCGATTTGGCGCTTTTGACATCTCGCCCCAGTTCCTGAACAAATTCTCCAGGTCCTTTGGAAAAAACGGCCAGCATACTGAGCCGTTCCAGGCGGCGAAAAACCTCGTTTCGCATCACCTGAACGAGCGTCTCTCCCATCTTCGCGCCCCAATAGCTCATCAGGACGCTCACCACCCAACCGAGGATCATGGTCACTAGTACAAAACCGATGTACCAAAATACAAACGGCCGGTTGGTCTCGAACTGCTCGGTCAAGACCATGGGAAGGAACGTCATCGGCAGCCTGATCAATGCCGAAATCACGGTGCAGATGATCACCAGAACGACGAGCCATCTGACGAACTTCAGATATCGGAAAAAATAGAAGGCCAGTCGCAAACGATCGAGCATCGATTGCCTGGGAGGCGGTGGCGGTCCGCCAGCCGCAGATGGGGGCCCGGGATCACCCGCAGGAGGGCCGGGATCACCACCGCCTGGTGGTGGTCCCGGATCGGAAGGTTTTCGAGTTGTCACTTTAGCAGGGAACCATGAAATCAAATGGTCGTGGCAGGGAGGCAAAGCGTCCGCGCCCGCCAACGGACGCTAACCCTGCTCCAGGCTAACGAACAGCTTCGGCAGCTTTGACGAATTACCGATCACCATGTGATCACTGGGCGAAAACCAGGTTACTAGTGGCAATTGTGCCAATGGTGGTTGTGCCAGTGGTGGTTGTGCCAGTGGTGGTTGTGCCATTGGTGGTTATGCCAGCCGTGATTGTGCCAGCCGTGGTTGTGCCAGTCGGCACTGTAAGCGGCAACCGCACCTTCTTCAGTGTGCTCGGCCGGTGGTCCCCCTGAAGGTGGTCCGCCGCCGCCGGCACTAGGATGTCCATAGACCTGAACCAGCACCGAAGGTCCGCCCGCGCCGCCGCCTGGAGGTGGTGGACCTTCCGAAGGCGGTGGTGCTGCACCTTCGGCCGCCAGCGCATCCAGTTTTTCGCGAACCTGGTCTTGCGGCACGAGGAAATCTCCAACCTTGTCGTCGGGGATTTCGTAAAACTGTCCATCAACACTTCTCAAAATTGCCATATTCATCTCCGGCAAGAGCCACGGGGGGTCGTGAATCGGGTCACCTGTCGGCTACCCGGATACCTGGTTATCAACTGCGGGCACCAATTGCGATACAGGTACAAAATTGCGTGGTACCTGGGATTGACGCGATTGCATAATCCGCGTGACATGGTCAGCAACATACGGATGGTTCAGCATGTAGTTGTACATCAGTTTGGTGTATTGGCACTCGTATTCCTTGTACGTGTCGGAATTGTGGTCGGACGTTGAACAGCTGTGCCGACAGATCCGTTTCGCATCGCAATCGAAGCATCGTATTACCCAGTCACCCTTGTCATGAAGCTGGGCCAGTTTGCGTTCATATGCTTCGTAGTCCAGGTCGCGGCTGAGGTGTCCGATCGGATGATTAACCAGATCCGTGCCGCAAGCGTGAATCTTGCCCGTCAGGTCGATTGCCACGTACGTTCGCCCGGCCTGGCACTGGAATTCCCAGCAGGAAAGCGGTGGATTGGGCTGCCGCCCCATCATGAACCGTTGGGCATTCAGTACGGTTTCCTTTTCTGTAACGCAGACATTGGTGCTGTACATGTGATTCAGAATTTGCCGGCATCCCTCGAACATTTCTTCACCGGTCAGCAATTGTGATTCGTCCATTCCCCTGCCCTGGGGCTGCAGGAAATTGACGCGGAAATCCTCGATTCCCACCTTGTGGAACCAGTTCATGACTTCCGTCATCCGTGAATAGTTTCCGCGGCTCAGTACCGTTAACACGCCGAATCCGATGTTGTTCTCCTGAAACAACTCGATCGCGCGCTCCACCGCCTTGCCGGAGCCTCGCATCGTATCATTGATTTCAGGCGGCCCGTCGACGCTCAGACAGAAACGAATACCCAAATCGTGAAGTTTGAGAAGACGATCCTTCGTCAAAATCGTTCCATTGGTAACGAGCGGGTTTTCAACCGTTTTGCCATTTGCTTTGGCAAGAGATTTGCCGAACGCGACAGCTTCTTCAAACCACTCGTCGGGCAGCAAAAGAGGCTCGCCACCGTGAAACTCCAGGCCAACATGCGGCTGGTGTGAGTTTTCCAATAGCAGTTTTGCCGCGACCTTGTAGGTTTCCAGCGACATCTTCGGCGTCTGCGGCGTCAACGCTTCCACGTTGCAGTAGGTGCAGGCAAGATTGCACCCGTTGGTCAGCTTTAACGTTACGTATCCAATCCTCTCAAAGAATTCCTCTAGTTGCATCGACACACCGTTTTCGCAAAGAAAAGCAGGTTGGATAATTGCCGTCGCCGCACCACAGAAATTTGAGTCTATGGATCTAGATGTCAAAACGCAAACAAATTGGACGCAGGAATCCAAAAAGTTTTTCACGGCAGTCCAACGGGTAGCCGGGATTGAAGAATGACCACAGCAAGTCGGGCCCAGTCGCGCGATTGATGGGCAATGGGGTATTAATCCCCAATGATACAGAGGGTTTTTGTCGAAAAGCCAATCCGAACTAGCGCATATTTAATGATTGGCGCCAAAGTTGCCACTCGCGATTCTGATATTCCTTTTGCTCGGCCTGGGCACGCGACTCAACCTTTTCCCATTTGCGTTTCAGCATTTTCAGTCGTTCGGGGTCGCAATTTGCGATGCGATGTTGCCATTCCGGTTCCCGCCCAACCGAGTCCTGGTTGGCAAGTTCGTCACGAAGGGTGATTTCGTGAAGCAAACCAATCTGGAATTGTCTTAACGCATCAAAATCGCCGCCGTCCGGCAGATGTTGCACATCAGGCTGCTCCAGTTTGTCTGCCGGTTGGTTCAAATCCCGTTTCACTGGCGACGCACCAACTGGCATGGTCCGGTGTTTTCTGAACAGCTGCCGGGCTTGACGAATATCATCCAGTACCGCGTCGAACGGATCAAAGTTGGCGTCTCGTTCCAGTATCACGATCTGCGCCGCTGTATGTTCAAGTGCCAACTCCAGGAGTGGCCAGACGCCGGGCATCACCGCAGAACTGTGATCGTCGATCCACATGTTGTCAACAAATCGCCCGCCAGCCAGATGGATCTGGCTGATTCGGTTACCCGGCAGGGACTTGATGAACTGTTCGGCGTCGTAGCCGTGATTGGTGGCGTTGTTGAATACGTTTGTTACGTCAAGCAACAGGCTGCAATCCGTTTTTTCCAGAAGCCTGATCAGGAACTCTGATTCGCTGAGTGTGCAATCGGGAACCGGAAAAAAATAGCTGACGTTTTCCAGAGCGAACGGTCGACCCAGAAAATCGCTTGCGACATTGTATTTCTGCGCAACCCAATCGGCGGACTCCTCGGTAAACGGCATCGGCAAGAATGTTTCCAGATCGACATTGTTCATCCGGTGAAACGTCAAATGTTCGCTAAAGACATCGATCCCGGTTTGCTGCAGGAATGCCAGCGTCGAATCCAGATAAGGTTGATCGAACGGCTCAACGGATCCAATCGACATGTGAATCCCGTGCGCGACACAGGGAATCCGGTCTACCGCTTCGTTCAACAGGTTCAATTGCGGGTCGACCATCATGCGACGCGACCGCACGATATAGTCTTCCGTCGGGATCTCCAGCAAATCAATATCGCTGGCGTAGCTCATGATCTGGCGATGGAGGCAAAACCTGTAGGCAATGCCAACGCCGGACGGGTTCACTGCATGAGACATCGGTATTCCTCCCGGTTAACGAACAAATGTTGTGCGGGTGGTACGCTCCTTGACCAACCATTCGAAGCCGTCCTGTGACAAGAAAATAACGTTGTCTGCTCGGAATGTCCACGATTTAGTCCTGGTTGCCACTTCATCCTGACAGAGTTCGACAGGAAAATTTCCTGATTCTGCGTCCGCCTGGAGCGAGGAACGGGTCTTGAGAGCAGCGTGAGAATTGCTCGTTGGACGTGACGCGATCAATTCGACAACCCATTCAACCGCGCGCAGCTTCCGGACCTGGCAAGCAACTCCTGTTCAAAACGGATATCCCGTGATGTTTTACATACGATCCATTGTGGCTTTAACGCTGGCAGCAGCATTTCTATTTTCCACGGCTGCGCCACTCAATTCCGACATCTATCACTTCGAATCATTTACCGGGTTTCCCGATCACGACCAGGATGGCCTGGAAGATTGGACGCTTGATGGCTGGGTCGATACTTCGCACTTTGGTGAAATTCAACATGTAGGCGTCCTTGACGACTGGTTTCTGGCTGTGACGACTCCTTATAACTCTTTCACATTGACTTCCGGCAATTCGTTTGCCCGGTACGTAGACCAGGACGGCCCTGGCTTTCTTGTCACACCCGACAACATCTCGAGACCCACATGGTCGATGGACCGCCTGGAATTTATTTCTACGGATGACGCCATATTGCAGGTGCAATTCGGCAACGCCTCGGATTTGTTATTGCAGACGCGTACCACGTTCGGAATTCCCACCAACGCCCGCGTCACCAGGGATCCGCCCAACCCGGTCTTCGCAAGTGTCATCCCCGAGCCGAACCTCGTTCGCCTCGCGTTGCCGGGATTGGGTGTTTTCCTGATCCGGAGGCGAAGACGACCTTTGCAATAACTTGCGCCTCTCCCTGCCATTGACCGGAGAAGCGATTCAAGTCGCATGGCCTGGTCCCGGGCAGACGTTTATGATTGTTTCCTGCAGAAAAGATGTATTCCGACGTATGTCGCGGAGCAAAGCAAACTGGGCCCGCGCACGCACCAGGTTGTGCTGTTGAAATTTGATCTTGTAGTACCGATCGCCGACCAGAACGTCGGTCAAAAAACGCAACGCCATCAGGTACGTCATATAGCCGGGACCCCGCCACAGGGTTTTCAACTCGGTTGGCGTTAACAGCCCACTGCATGCGCCCAGATAGCCACGGGTGAACGCTGTGGCCAATTCACGATCCAACGAGACGTCGGAAACGTCCTCTGCATCTTCGTCGGCGCTATTGGCGATGGTGCGCAAGGCGTCTCCAAAATCAAAATGAACCAGACCCGGCATCACCGTGTCCAGGTCGATGACGCAAACCGCCTTGAGATGCCTGTCAAACAGGATGTTGGTGAGCTTGGTATCGTTGTGTGTAACTCGCTGTGGAAGCTGGCCGGTGTCCCATAACTCTTCAAGCTCCAGCATTTCATCCCGCAGCGAGCTGATTAGTTCGATCTCCGGCCGCACGGTGTCCGCACGGCTCATCAAATCGTTCCGCTGTGCCTGATCGAATTGCTCCAATCGCCACGACAGGCGATGAAATCGGGGAATCGTCTCGGCCAGCAAGTCAGGGCTGAGTTCATGCAAATGTGTTGCAAATTCTCCGAATGTGCGACCAGCCTCCGCGGCAAGTTCCGAAGTACAGCGGCCCTCGGTGACCGGCACGTTATCGATGTACTGGCACAGCCGCCAATAGTCGCCTTTCTTGTCCTGATGAAAATACTGGCCGTCCGCAGTGCGGCTGTAGCATAGGGTGTTGGTACGACCATGTAGATGGCTAGTAACAACTTGGATGTTGTCCATCAGCTGAACAACGTTGGGGAAGATCTCGTGATTAACCCGTTGCAATAGGTAAGCTTCGCCGCCAACTCCGCATTGCACTTGCCAGGTGTCGTGGATATGGCCGGCAGGTACAGAGGTGAACACACAGGAATCCGAGGGACCGGCGCCAGTACTGAAATGGCGGAAAGCGGATTCCAGCTGGTCCGTGCTGGCGGGCATTGCCTGCCAAAGCAACGAGGGATACTCGCCAAGGGCAACCAATTGTTGCAGGTTGGTTGCCACCACGTTCCGATCTTCACTGTGAGTCATGCCAAACCACCTGGAGGTGGTTGGCAACACCCTCACGCGGACCTGTTGTTCGGTCACGACTTGATTCAAGACATCCGGAATCTGGAACTCTGCGTGCACATCGTTTGCCGAGGTTTGCAGAAATTTCGTGAATTCACGTCGCAGCCGGGAAAAGACGGATGGCCTGAAAGCGATCATGTTCATGGAAACCAGCGTATCGGGCTGGACTTCGTGTTCGTTGCCATTAACGTCAGCAACGATGGCATCAGCCTGCCGGGCGATATTTTCT
>JBPCVB010000072.1:0-3912 GCA_051010855.1 Pirellulaceae bacterium
GCCGAACATCCGATCAAGGATGTCGATGCAAAAGATGACACTCTGTGGAAAGAATCGCTCGATGGCGATTCCAGAGGCGTAGAGAATGCAGAGATGGAACCAGCTGCCGCGATTGGCATGCAACCTTCGGTATTGCAATCGGTGCTTGACGATGGCTTAAGTCGCAGGTTGCGAAAGTCGTCTCAGGAGATTGCGACCGTCGAAAACGGTCGGGCAAATTTCATCGCCCGGTTCGCCAGTCACCAGGTAAAGTTCCCGGAGGCAGAAGTGGAAGCCAGTGCTATCGTCGCTACAGTTTCAGCCGTGGAAACTACACCGGCCCATGAGATTCAGGAAATGATTTATGACGTGCCGATGTCACATCCAGCCATGTATGTGCATCGATTCTGTTTGCTGCAATACCGCCGGATGATGAGGTTTGGTCGTACGCCTCATCCATCCGAACTGGCTGGAACCTGGCGAGGTGTCAACAAGGGCGTTGCCACTATGGCCATTGATCGTCAATTCATCAAACAGTTTTATTACGTCAATGGACGTTTGTATGGCGACAACATTTCCGTGCATCAGGTTGCAGATAGTCAACTGCAACAATGCGGCTGGCGTCCCATCGTTGATCCTTACACTGGCCAGTTAAAAAGACAGGGCCGATTTGCCGTAGAATGTCCCCAGGGCATCGGACCTTTCCGTCACGGGCTGGTTCTGAACTACGCCGCTGGTGGCAATGGTCGCGATCCGTCACGCATGATCTGGGACCAGGTCGTCAAACTGGACGACAATCACATGCTGGGCCGCGCCACGATCCGCGTTGGTTTGGCCAAAGTACCGGTTGCCTTTTTTGTCCTGGAACGAATTCCCGAACCGACAGCTCCGTCTCAACAACCCGCACCATCGATTCAACCGACGTTGCAGGTTTCCAAATGACGCTCACCTGTTCCTTGTGAACCATTCTCGACCGGTTTCGTATCAATGGTATGAGAAACCATCGAGTGCTTCAGCATGTCGTTTGCACAGTCGTTGTGATATCGTTGGCTGGCTGTACAAAGACGAACACAAAGCCTGGAAAATTCAATGCCGGGTTACAGGACAACAGTGGTGACACGTTTGCCAAAATTCTTAATCGGGAATTGGCCACGACCGTGAACGAAGGGGTCGGACCGCATCCGAACCCATCAATTGAACTCGCTTTGCAATGGCAAGGTGTTTACGAGGCAAGGGTTGCCGAAAAACGCGGTGACCTGCCTCAGCCACCACGTGCCCAACGGTTGCAGGAATTTGTGGAAGGATGCGAGCGCGCCACGGGCAAGCGACCGCCGGAATGGTGGATCAACGGACTGACCTTTGGTTTCCCTGAGACTGGCGAATGGCAAGATTGCAAAGTCCGGATTCAGTGGCCATCGCGTAATCGAACGACCACTATCATTCGCAGCAAGGGCAAGCAATATGAATTTGCACAAGAACTGGGTTTGGTGGGAGAAGATGTCGCCTTCGCTGAAGATGATCGATATGTCTTTGCAGGCGGGTTTTCATTTGTGGCCCAGCCTTTCGAACTACACAAGATAAAAAAGTCTTGTACGACCAGGCCCATCTGGACGGCGACCGTATGGGCCAATAACCAGGAAATCCTCAATTACACCGGCGCGATTCCAACTCAGGTCGTAGTCATTGAATTAACCGAGACCCAGGTAATCGTCTACGGCATCAGCATGGGTGCCGCGTACCTGGAAGTGTTCTCGCGGGAAACGGGCAAGCCCGAATTGCGGTTTTCATCGGTTTTTGCGAAAACCGTTCGCAGGCGTTGATGCGTCTGCCGACGGTTGTTGTTTATCTCGCTGAGGCACTTTATTTCCGCTGGGAAAGCAGCCAGCCGATGATCGGCTGGACAGCTACTCCTGCAGCGCTTTATCGCGAATGATTTCGGTCATTGCATCGGTCGAGGATACTTCACCGACGACGTTGGCCGTTTTGAACATCAATCGAGGCAACGGGCCCGCGCCCGAGTTTTTGTAAAGGCTGACATGTTTGCGGATGTATCTGTCGGCGAACGGTTGGGACAACTCGGCGTCGATCTTTTCCTTGCCCACCAGATCGTCGGCAATTTGTTTGGCTGCCGCGTAAGTGGGTACGGTGTCTGCTGCAAACAGCCGTTCGTGGAATTGCTGGAAACTCTCCGGGTCGACACGCCAGCAGGCAACTGCCAGTTTTGCGGTCTCGCATGATTCCTCAAATCCCTTGCCCGTTCGTTTGACCGTTTCGTTACAGTTGGCGTTCAGCGGCACGGGCATGGCAATGATTGCCACGTCGTTTCCCAGAGCAGTGCAAGCTTCGCGGATTGCCTTGTCGGTGGTGCGGCAATGGGGGCACGCATAATCGAACATGGCGACCATCACGTAGGTTGCATCAGCCGGCCCAATCAAGGGCCACTGTTCGATGTTGAGTTTATGGGAACCGCCGTTGACCACCACAATCCGTGGCGATTCATCCTGCTCTACTTTTGCGTCGTTGCGGTTCGATTCTTTCGCGGCTGCCTCATCGGCGGTTGCTTTTTCTTTCGCTTTCTCCGGATCCCAGGATTCTGCTTCTGGTCTTGCTTTCGCGTCTTTCGCTTCAGCTTGATCTGAAGTTGTCGGCGTGGACTCAACCGACGTCTTCGCATTGCCTGGAGAACACGCGGTGGTCAGCAACGAAACCCACGCCAACATTACGGCCACCAAAATTCTAAAAGTCTTCATCATCGTTACTCGACGTATTTGTTGTCTTAACTTGTGGAGCTGGCCCGCATTCCGCCACGCATCGCGCCTGCCTCGGTAGCGCCGTAATTGCCGGCAAACACTGGGTCCAATGGCCGGCTGTTGGGCATGCTCAACCAGACCCGCAAGATGTGTCGTCGTCGATCGAGTTCCTCGTAGTCTTCAAAAGCCGTGCGTCGATGCATCGTGACCCAGTTGTTCATGAAAAGAATGTCGCCAGGTTGCTGACGAAACGTCAGATGCATCTCCGGTTCGGCAGCTACGGCTTCCAGATAATCCAGCGCTTCACGTTGCTCGACAGTCAGGTCGGGAAGCTCCGCCGTGGCATGCGCGCGTTCAATTAAAACCCGCAAAAAGTTTGCCGCGAAGTGACCTTCGAAAAACGAGAAGATCGGTTGTTCGGTGTATGGCAGATCATTGGCTGTATCCACGCTGTGTCGCAAGTAAAGAAACGGCTGCATCAGCACGTCCAGCAGATCCGGCCGACGTTTGCCAATTTCGTTAAACAGGGCCGGTGAACTGACCAACTGGTTTTCGCCACCGGACTTCGCCTGTTGCAGACACAAGAACCCGATCACGTCGCAGCGATCGGTATGAAAGCTGAGCTTCTTTTTGGTATTGGGGCCACGCGCTCGCGGGTCATTGTCGGCCAGGCCAGCATCACGGACACTGAAGACTCGCTCGCCTTTGGCACTCTGCGAAATCGGATGCCCGACGACGTTCGCGATTCGTTCAAAACACTCCATCCACGCCTCGGTCGTTCCATTTGCAACGTCCATCCCGCGAATCATGGCTGCACCGCAGCCGTTTTCCAGCGTGTTCTGAATGCCCTTTAGCCGCGTATAAAGTTCCGGCGCTACGTCAGCGACATGCAGACCTGGCGCGGACAACAGGCGTTGGAGTTCCTGTAACTCGGCGACCGTCAGTTGATGTAGCCAGTCGGAGCGTTCCAGTAATTCCTGACCACGCCAGACCGCAGGATGATTAACAGACCGTGAATTCATGAGGTTCCGCCGGGGTACACTACAATCGACAAACAAAACCTCAATGTAACAAATTGAGTGGCCGGCGGCAGATTTGAAAAAGGTGTGTTCCAAATCGGCTATGGTATTAACAGGCCGCGCCGGGATCACACAAATGACAAACGAAACGACATCAAAGCCAA
>JBPCVB010000073.1:0-6383 GCA_051010855.1 Pirellulaceae bacterium
CAACGATGACACCAGGCCGCCGGGCAATACTTTTTTGTTCCACGAGTTCATGCAGAAAGTTGTTTTCGTCGGTTCGGCAAATTCCACGGGACACGGGACCATGGTCGGACAATGTTTCCGAAAGCGGGTATCCAACGATGGCGTATTCATCCAACGACGAATCATCCGTCAAAAAACGAAACGCCAGGGAAAATGCCTGGCGGCCATAAAAATCATCGGCATTGATCATGAGAAACGGATTCTTGATCAAGCGTTCGGCAGCCAGCACCGCGTGGCCGGTGCCCCAGGGCTTTTGTTGCGTTAGGCGTTTCTTCGGCGTCGAAAACCCGTCGGGCAGGTTATCGAGTGCCTGGAACGCGTAATCAATCCGCACCGATTGCGGCAAGCGACTCTCAAGAAAACTTCGCATGTCCGCCTCGATCTCCCGGCGAATTACGCAGACAACATTGCCGAATCCCGCTCGCAGCGCATCAAAAATCGAGTATTCGAGTAGCGATTCACCCGTGGGACCCACTACGTCGATTTGTTTCAGCCCGCCATAACGGCTGCCCTTTCCGGCAGCGAGTATCAACAGTGTTGGTGAGGGTGACATCGTTTTCAGGGTTGTTGTCAATTATTGACAGGATGAACGGGAAGATCGGGATTTAGCTCAAGGTTGCACGGCTCTCTGAAGCGTGAGTGTCCCCAATCACGACTCGGGGAAATCGAGCAACACGGAATCCAGCCCATCTATCGCCTGCCTGACTACTCATCGTCATAATGAGAGGACAAGGGGAGGGATCGGATATGGGTGCGAGGATTGACGAAGGTCATCGAATTGAGTCTGTCTTATGAAATACATGACCTCCCAATTGATGTACATGATGGGCAATCAGGGCCACAAGCGGAACCTGGTGCTGCTGGCCCGATTCTTTGTCGTGCTGCTGCTGATGGTCACCATTTTCAGTGCGATGTTTCATTTCATTATGGAATGGGAAGGCCAGAATCACAGTTGGGTGACCGGATTCTACTGGACGCTGACCGTCATGACGACGCTCGGTTTCGGCGACATCACCTTCAACAGCGATGTCGGCCGAGTCTTTTCCATGATCGTACTGATGTCGGGGATCATTTTTCTGTTGGTCCTGTTGCCGTTTACATTTATCCAGTTCTTCTACGCGCCGTGGATCGAAGCCCAGCGCGCCACGCGTACTCCGCGGCGATTGCCCGATGACACCGAAGGTCATGTAATCCTGACCAATGATGATCCGGTTTCCCGGGCACTCATCCGCAGACTGAAGCAGTTCAACTACGAGTACGTCGTACTGGTGGAGGATGCCGATCACGCACACCGTCTGTTCGATGAAGGCCTGCAGGTGGTGATCGGCGATGTGGACAGTCTGAAGACGTATCGCAACGTCAATGCGGACCGTGCGGCACTGGTTACCACGACACACGGCGACATGGTCAACACCAATGTCGCTTTTACCGTTCGCGAGATCGCACCTGACGTGCCGATTGTCGCCACCTGCACCAGCGCGCATGCGGTCGATGTGCTTGAACTGGCCGGTGCAACGACGGTACTACGATTAGGCGAAATGATGGGCAAGGCCCTTGCGCGGTGTACCGTGGGCGGGGATGCGGTGACGCACGTAGTGGGCAATGTGGACGAATTGTTAATCGCCGAAGCCAACGCGACACGCACTCCGCTGGAGGGAAAAACAATACGTGAAGCTCGATTGACAGAGCTGGGCGTCAGTGTGATTGGTGTATGGGATCGCGGCAAGTTTACCTATGCAACGCCGGACACGGTTATAGGTGATCACGCAATTCTCGTGCTTGCCGGATCCGGCAAACAATTACGCAACTATGACGAGCGATACATTATCTACAACTACTCGGGAAAAACGGTTGTAATCCTCGGTGGAGGCCGGGTAGGTCGTGCCGCCGCACGCGCCTTGTCGAGACGGGGCCTTGAGTCATGCATTGTGGAACAGCTCGAGGGCCGGGTCCCCGACGACGTGAAATCCGTGATCGGTGACGCCGCTGATTTGGGTGCGCTAACCGAAGCAGGTTTGATGGAGGCTCCTGCTGTCCTGATCACCACTCACGACGACAGCGTAAATATCTACTTGACCATTTATTGCCGACAATTGTGTCCTGACATCCAGATCATCAGTCGCTGCACATTGGAACGAAATACAGATACGTTGCATCGCGCCGGGGCCGATTTCGTTTTCTCCTATTCGTCCATGGGCGCGACGAACATGTTCAACCTGATAAAACGCAGCCGCATTGTCACCATTGCCGAGGGACTGGAGATCATTCGAACCGAAGTGACCGACGGGCTGGCTGGCAAAACCATTGCCGCATCACGCGTTCGGGAAAAAACAGGATGCACAATCGTCGCCGTCCGTGATCACTCGCAAGACCTGCTCATCAACCCGCCGCCCGATACGCTGCTGGAAACCGGTCATATGCTGGTCCTGGTGGGCGACGTCGAATCCGAGCAACAATTTATGGATCGGTTCGGCGGATCGTAAAGTTGCATGGCTCTCCGAGCCGCGCGTGCCAGATCGTGCTCGTGCTCAGCGCGTTAGCGACGGTGCTCGTTATCGTAATCGAAACAGGTCGGCCGGGTTTGATCCCGAATTTGTTCGCGGATAACTGAGTATCGAGCACGAGCACGCGCGCGGCCGACCGGCCACAAGGAACAAGTTCGCTAACTGAACAAAACTCACTAAGATAGGCGGCTCCTTCAGGCCGCACGTTTTCGCCACACATACAAATTTAGTGACGCAGTCCGTCCAGCACGAATCCCGAGCACGCGATGAACGGTGGCAAATAAGGACCGCCGTTTATCTCGTCTTCTTTCTGTCTGGCGTCGCAGCGCTGATCTATGAAATCTCGTGGTCGCGACAAATCGGACTGTTGTTCGGCCATACTGTTCATGCGGCATCCGTTGTACTTGGCAGCTATTTCGCGGGCATGGCCGCGGGTTACCTGATCGGCGCAAAACTTTCGACTCGCGTGGCTCCATTGACCGGTTACGCGGTCGCCGAGTTGTTTGTAACTGCATGGGCAATACTTATCCCGACGATACTCGACCTTGCCTCGACGACCACATGGGCATCGTGGCTTAGCCACTCTTCGTTTGGAATTCAAACTGCGGTTCGCGCGGCATTCGGCTTTCTGTTGTTGTTCCCGGCCACGGCTGCCATGGGCGCCACACTGCCTTTCATGGCCAACTATTTCTCACGCAGTACAACGGACAGAGACAAGAACGAAACCGCCCATGCCCGCGTGACACTGGCGTACGCCATTAACACCACGGGAGCATTTGTTGGAGTATCGCTGGCCACGTTTTACATGTTGGTCAATATCGGAGTTCGAACCAGCAGTTTTGTCGCGGCCGCGATCTCGGGGGCGTGTGCACTCGTCGCATTCAGCTTGTCAATTCAGGCAAAAACCGAAACGGAATCGCCCGGAATAGAATCCAGTGGCCAGGTCGGCACGAGTACTGCATGGAAGGTCCTCGTGGCACTTAGCTTTCTCTGCGGTTTTGGCACGTTGGCGTTGCAAGTACTGTACACGCGAATGTTCTCTTTAATATTCCACAACAGCACCTACACGTTTGGCATCGTGGTAGCCGTTTTTATTGTTTCGCTCGCAGCGGGAGCCGCGTTGGCGGCGTATCTACAGACGCGACTCGACGCCAGGGGTTTGTTTGCAGTCGCCGCCGGAATGGGAGCCATTCTTGCCATGTGGTCCGTGCCGGTATTTACCCGAATCACCGGACTTGAGTATTTCAGCGTTGGTAGTTCGTTTGTGACGTACATGTTCAGCGCAACGCTGTTGGTTACGGTTATTGTGTCGCCGCCCATCATATGTTTTGGAATTTTGTTGCCACTGATCTGGAAAATGGCTGGTACCGCTCGAGACGCCGGACGCACCGTCGGCAGATTGACGGCCGTGAACACGGCTGCGGCCGCAATTGGTGCAATTACCAGCAGCTTTTTGTTGTTGTTATGGCCCGGGCTATGGATGTCTTTTGTGCTGATTGCGGGCCTGTTTCTGGTGGCATCCACTTGTTTGCTGCACAAGCACGGGCAAACGAGACTAGCCGGAATCATGGTTGTGGTTTGGCTGCTGAGCTCGGTGCTTGTCATGTTTGCGCCGACAGAACCACTCGCCAACCAATCGGAGTCGCCGGAACGCATGATCAGGAGATGGAACTCTCCTTACGGCTGGATTGACCTGGTGCAACGGGAAGAGACCGGAGTATTCCAGATCCGGCAGAACCTGCACTATCGTTTTGGAACCACCGGGAGCAATGCCCGCGAATACCGCCAGGCACATATTCCCCTGCTGCTGCATAAGAATCCGCGCGACGTGCTGTTTCTCGGCCTGGGAACCGGTTTGACGGCCGGCGGAGCCGTTCCACATCCAGTTGTCAAAAATATTGTCGCTGTGGAGCTGATTCCGCAGGTCGTCGAAGCGGCAAGAATGTTGGCCGATCATAATCACAATCTAGTCGATCATTCCAGGGCGACCATCTATATCGACGACGCCCGGCATCACTTGTTGGCACACGACCAAAAATACGATGTCATCATTTCTGACTTGTTCGTTCCGTGGGAAAGCGAATCGGGGTACCTGTACACCGTTGAGCAGTACCAGGTCGCGTCGCAGCGACTTAAACCCGGCGGTTTGTTTTGCCAATGGCTTCCCTTGTACCAGTTGGGTGAGCGAGAGTTTGAATCGATTGCCAACAGTTTCGCGAGTGTGTTTCCCCATACGACCATCTGGTGGGGCCAACTGGCGGCGAACCGGCCAGTGATCGCCCTGGTCGGAGCCAACTCTCCTGTCGACGTGGACTCCCTAACATTTGGCTGGCGGATAACCGAATTGAAGCGTCACCTGGTTAACGTTGACCCGATGATTGCCAACCCGGATCGGTTTTGGGATCTGTACATCGGCGATTGGGTCCTGCAGCCACAACCGATACTTAACACCGATGAACATCCGCGAGTCGAGTTCTTGACACCAATTTCCCATCGCAACCAGCAAACCCTGTTCGGTGACAGACTGGAGGAATATTTCGATCAATCGTTCGTCAACTTGCCGGCCGAGAATGCTCGCCTGATTGGCGAATTTAACAAAACGCCAACCTGGCAACGCCGAGCCTGGCAACGCCGGGTTCTGTTTGGCGATTGAAGTTCACGGACGGTGCCGTCCGCGCGAGGAGACCTAGGGTTGGTTCAGTACACGCACAATGGGCACGGTTGCGGCCTGGACGGCGGGCGCGATTCCCGAGGCAATGCCGACGATCAACGAAACGATGGCACCGGAAACCAGCAAGGCTACCGAGGGTCGAAAGGCAATCGTGACTCCTTCGGCCCCGATGGCAAAGCCGCCCAGTCCAAGGGCCAGCAGTGCCAGACCCGTTCCAATTAGCCCGCCCATCAGGCAGAGCAGAGTGCTTTCCGTTAATACCAGTCGCATGGCGCGCAAGGGTCGCACTCCGATCGTTTGCAGAACCGCATACTCCTTGATCCGATCCTGCACGGACATGACGGTGGTCGTGGCCACTAGCGCGAGAACCAGTCCCACACAGGCATAACCAAGCCAGTGCGCGAAGCCGATCAGATCGACCAGGTCGGACAGTGTGCTGGCCTGAAACACTCCTTTCCGCCGTGTTGTTGTTGCCACCGGACCAGCGCGCAACGCCTCATCAATCTCGTTGGCAACCTGGTCGGGATCAGCGTCACCGGTTAACAACACTTCATGCTTCGTGACCAGTCCGGTCGCATCCAGTCCACGGGTAAATTGAAGAAACTCAAGGCTGGTATAAATCAAATTCTCTTCGGAGGGCACGTCCGACTGAAAAATTCCCACGACCTGGACGGAGATCTCGCCAATTGAAAATTGATCGCCAATCTTGATCCCACGACGTTGCGCGACATTTCGGCCGACGATAGCAGCGTCGCGCCGGGCCTCGAAGTCGTTCCACGTTCCGTCAACAAGGGTTATGGGCCTGTTTGCCTGAATCTGGTTCGGATCGGCACCGTTGAACACCACGATATCGAGACTGGCGCGGCAGTTGTTGGTCCACACCTGGATGGGCACGACCTCCGACACGCCGTCAATTTTCATGATCCGACTGGCGTAATCCACGGGCAGCCGGCTGCTGGCAGGACAAAACCGGTTCTCCTGAAACACAATCAAGCTGCGATCTGCATCGGCTCCTGTTGTCAGCCGATCCAGTCCTTGCTGGACGGATCCGACAAAACAGAAAACAAACATGGCAACCGCAGCACCGGTCACGGTCAGCAGTGTGCGGGTGCGATGACGCCAGAGAGTCTTCAACACATAACGGAACATATTTTGATCCTGTATTTGCC
>JBPCVB010000074.1:0-23888 GCA_051010855.1 Pirellulaceae bacterium
TAGCCCGGGCGTCGCAAACGGGAGGATTCAACCCGTCGCACCACACTGCTTATTTCATTGCCTGTGCGTACGCACAAATGGGACGAGCCGAGGAAGCAGTCCAATTCCTCAAACTGGCATCTGAAACTGGATTTCCATGCTATCCGTTGTTGATCAGCGACTCAAACCTGGATCCAGTTCGGCAGGACCTGCGATTCAAGTCGTACCTTGAAGACAAAAAAATTCAGTTTGACTCACTGAACTCGATACTATTCCCAGGTGGGAACCCCTGAAGTTCCGTCGACGCGGTCGTGACGGACCTAAACAATTCTCGCGTTGCAAAATGCCGAATTCGAAATCAGGCGGGCCGTGCCTTACGTTGCAGGCCAATAATCCGACCCCCCGTCAAAAACAACAACCATGCGAAATTGCACGCCACGATCGGTTTATATTCACATCCCGTTTTGCCGCCATCATTGCGAGTACTGCAACTTTACAGTGGTTGCCGGCCGTGAATACCTGATCGACCAGTTCCTGCAGGCGCTGGCGGTCGAATTGCAACAGCTCGATGGCCGTCCCGAACTGGATACGCTTTACCTGGGAGGAGGCACACCCAGTCGCCTGCCCGCGCCGGCATTGGCTGCCCTGCTGGATCTGATCTGCGGGCATTTTGAACTGGCTGCAGCAGCCGAATTCACGATCGAGGCCAACCCCGAGGACTTGCCAGGCGAAATCGGTCAGGTAATCGACGATTCGCGAATCAACCGGATCAGCCTGGGCATTCAGTCATTCGACTCGCAAAAACGTCAACGTCTGGATCGCGATCATAGCGACATACAGATCGCCAACGCGCTGGACTTTTGTCGCCAACATACCAGGTCCTTTTCCATCGACTTGATTTTCGCTGCACCGGCCGACAACCCGGGGATGTGGCAAGCGGATCTGCAACAAGCGATCCATTGCGGCGCACATCATGTTTCGACATACGAATTGACTATCGAAAAGGGCACGCGGTTCTGGAACCGCAAACTTCACGGTCAGTTGCAAACCGCCGATGACGAACAATGTGCCGCGTTATTCGAAACGACAATCGCCACGTTGACAGATTCCGGCTTCGAGCATTACGAGGTATCCAGTTTCGCTCGACCGGGATTTCGCAGTCGCCACAATCAAATCTACTGGACCGGCCGGTCCTATTGGGCCTTTGGTCCCGGCGCATGCGGGTTGGTTGACGGTCGACGATTTACCAACCATCGCAGCACGACGCGGTACCTGAAGGCCGTCTTGTCGGGTCAACCGGCATTCGAGGAGGAGCAGCATCTGTCAGCACGGGAAATGGCCCAGGAGCGAATCGTATTCGGGCTGCGTATGACCGAGGGGATCGACTTGAATGCCTTTCGCGAGGAAACAAGGCTGGCCGAAAACGAAGTCGTTCCCTCATCGCTTCTGAATGAGTTGCAGGATCAGGGCCTGATCGAATTCTCACCGCAGCGACTCAAGCTGACGTCGCGCGGACTGCTGTTTGGTGATCTGGTTTGCTCAAGAATCCATGCAGCAGAAATCTAGCGCGTGCCATCACGGACCCGTAAACGCGTACTAACTGCCCGCGGGGGATTTGTCCTGAGTTTGATCGGGTGGCACGGCGATATCGGGCGGCGATTGACTCTCGGGCCGGACATTGCTCGACTCCAGTTTCATGGTTGCCCGCGAAACAAACTCATGCAGGAATTGATTGCCTGAATACTGGTCGATGATGTCTCGCCAAATGGCTCTGGCGTCGCGTTGTCCGTCAGCCGACTCCGCCAACGTCTCCGCTTCGGCCAGCGCGTCCGTTAACTGTTCGCGTACCTCGTCGGCCTGCTGTTTAGCCACCACGAGATGATCCAGACGGACCTTGGACTCGTCATAGACGTAAACCAGTTCATTGTCGTGATCGTAGGTGTCGACCAGTTCCTTGTACAAAACGATCGCTTCGTCGTAACGCCCCAGTTTCTGTGCGTCGTAGGCTCGATAAAAGCGCCGAATCTCGGCCCGGTCCAAACCGGTAATGCCCTGATTATCCAGACGGTGCAACATCGACTTGCGTCTGGCGAGGTAGTATTTTTCTTCCGCCTCGTTTGCCAGCTCGTCATCCGATGATTTCATAACGCTTTCGTACAGACTTCGTGCCTTGCGCCAGTCATCGTGATTTTGGGAATTCAACAGCAGATTGGCCCGCTGCATCAATTCGCCATGATCTGCACCGAAGGGCCAGAAAACAATCAGCGCAATTACCGCCGAGACCATGGCCAAACCTCCGACCAAAAACGGCACACTCTGCATTAGCGGGCCCGGCTCCTTCGCGGGTTTGGTTTTCTTGATTCCCAAAGCGCGTCGAGCTTCTGTCTGGTCACGACCGGCGGACAGCGGACTGAAACCGCTGGTCATTTCCTGCGCAGCTGCCGTCTTGGTCTGGTCGACCGCGCGGATTTGTTCAAGCGTCATCAACACTGCACGGGCACTGTGTGGTCGGCGTCGGGGATCCGGATGAATCAGCTTGGCAACGAGCTTGTCCAGCCAGCCAGGACATGTCATGACATGGTCAGTTACGCGGGCTACCTGACGACTCTTTTTATCGCGTACCAGCCGCGCCATTGCCTGCGGCTCGAACGGCAATTGGCCGGTCAGCATTTCATACAGGATAATACCCAACGAATACAGGTCCGATTTCGGTGTAGCACCTTCGCCCAGCAATTGTTCCGGAGCCATGTAGGCAGCCGTTTCAAGGGTCGCGCGTTTGGCAGCGTCCCAGCGTCGTTTGCGGGATCGATTCAAACGCAAGTCAGCCAGCTTGACCTGACCATCCGGTTGAATAATCACCTTGTCGGTCGTCAACTTGCTGTGAATGATCTCGTTGTGATGAAGGTATTCCAGGGCTTTGGCGATTTGCGTTCCGTAATCGATTACCTGGTCGGCCGCCAGTCGACCGCGACGCGCCAGCATTGCCGAGAGGGCTTCTCCCTCGACCAGTTCGTGGGCGAAAAAGATCTTGTTGGAATCGCCGGCGACTCCTGCCCCGTAAAGTTTTACGATATGGTCATGATCCAGCTGTTTGACAACGGCAACTTCGCGGTTGATTTTCGCCAGCGCCCGTTCGCGATCTACATTTGGAGGCAACGTAATAAACTTCAGCGCCACATCGCGATTTTGTTCGACCTGCCGCGCATGGTAGACATGATGCCGACGATGAGCACCGAGTTTTTTGATGACCAGAAATGGCCCGACTTGTGTGTTTTCCACGTCAACACCTGGCATGGAAACAAAGGATGTGAAAAGGCCTGGGGCGACTCGCCATGTCCGCCAGGTAGACAGTGGATTATAACTGCCGCGACCCTGTTTGCCACGCGGAGGGCCCGCCAAAAGTGGCTATCCGCTCGGGAATTGTCGGCAATACTCGTAAACCGCCATGCATGTTGCCGTGGCGACGTTGTAACTGAACGGCTGACCAAATACCGGAATCTCGACGACGTGGTCCAGCAGATCCAGCTGGTCCTGGGGAATACCCTGACGTTCATGCCCAATCACCAACGCCGTCCGCCGCTCGAACTCGAATTCAAACAGACCAGCTGAATTCGTAGTTTGTTCCAGCCCGACCAGTGAGTACCAGTCTGACTTAAGTCGTTTTAGCACGGGGACCAAAGAACCTCTGGCCTCAATTTCCACAATGTCGGAGGCAGCGCGGGCAATTTCCTGATCGATGGAAAAGGGCCGGCAGGCAACGATTTTGCGGATGCCCCAACAGCCGGCCAAACGCACGATGCGTGAAAGATTGACCTTGCTGCGCAGCGATGGACAGACAATCAAAAGTTCGCGGTCGTTTTCCAGTTGCCCCGGCGGCTTGTGACGTTGATGGACAAAGCGGCTCATGACATTACGAGAATCGCCAAACATCCAGCCCGATGACCATCACCATCAAACCAATCAGGAATACGAACCCCAGGACGGTCAGTCCCATTTGCAGTTTTTCGTTGACCGGTCGCCGGAAAATGCCTTCGTATGCCAGGAAGACCATGTGGCCGCCATCCAGCACCGGGATAGGCAGAAAATTGATAATGGCGAGGTTTGCACTTAGCAATGTCAGGAACAGCAGCAGACGACTGGTACCCTGAGTCGCTTCGGAAGTCGCCACAATGGCAATCGTGCCGGGTCCGCCAAAATTGGTAGGTGATAGCTGGCCACGGACCAGTTTCTTGAGGAATTTCAGGACACGCGAAGCGTCATCAATTGTTTGCCGAAAACCATTCTTGGTTGCGACCCAGATCGAGGCGTTCTGATAGAACTCCTGATCGACCTTGGGAATGAACCCGCGTGTTTCCAGGAAGACACCGTCTTGCATCGTCACCGTCAGTTCCATCGGAATGATCGTACCGTCCCGGTCGACTTCCAGCTTGACCGTTGAACCTGGTTCCAGCAGTTGCATATTGCCGTGAATGGCTGGCCAGCTTTCGGGGTACTCCTTTAAATCAGCCGGCTCCATTAACTGTTGAAAGTTGGGCAAATCCTGTTGCTGCCGGGTGGGAATCAATGCCGCTTTAACAACACGATCGCCGGGCAAAGGTCGATCTTCTCCAGCGCCGCCATTTTGAATCACGTTTTTGACATCGAGGTTGATGCCCAATGATTCAATCGTCGTGCCAAATCGGCCGTCGTTAAACGCGGGCGCGAATGGTACCACTGGAATCAATGCAAATTCCTGTTCGACCGGTTCCTCGACGCTAGTACTGGTATCGTAGCGCAGGACAGTAATCTTGACTTCCTGTCCGGCACGGGCCATTGGCAACAGTCGTTGCTGCAAGGTAAACACGTCGCCAATTGGCTGACCGTCAATAGCGGCCAACGTATCCCCGGTGCGAATGCCCGCCTTTTCGGCCGGGGAGCCCTTGCGAATGGCGCGAATCCGCCCCGGTTCAAACTCGATACCAATGGTTCTTGCCGGATTGGCAGGCATGACCAGGTCAATGAGCTGGCCTTCGTCGCCTCCACGCTGGACCTTCACGTTGACATCACGATCTGCGTATTGGGTCAGCAGACTGGTCATGTCATGGCCATTGGCAATCACCTGACCTTCGATTTCGACGATACGATCCCCGGGTTCCATCGGCGGGTCGCAGCGGTCAGCCGCCTGCCCTGGAATAGTTGGATTGGCACTCAGCGTTGTACCCAGCATCCGTTCGATACCGAGCGATTTGAGGTTGCCGCCGCCCTTGATGCCAATCAGATTACTGGCCGCCTCAATGGATTCATTGACCGGAGAAGCCCCTGGTCTTTCAATCTCCATTTCCAGAGGCCCGTCGTAGCTGTCCAGCACAATCAGTTCGCGAAGATGGTTAAACGTGAAGTACACGTCCGGATTGTCGGTGCGATAGCCACTGATTTCGTTAATCCGGGAACCATCGAGGTTGTTGACCCATGCGGGTGAACCCGGTACCGTCTTGCCGACCATCGGTGGTTCGTAGTTCACACCCAGCTTGAAAGCAATCGCTGCGAAGATCACGGCAAAGATCAGATTCATGATCACGCCAGCCGAAATGATCAGCATCCGTTGCGGCACGGTCTTGGCCATGTAGCTACGCGGATCCAGCGCCGAACCGTCGACTCCATCACCGCTGGTCGTCATGGCCCGCTCGCGTTCTTCGGCCGCCTTGGACGGATTGTCATCCTGTCCCAGCATCTTGACATATCCGCCCAACGGAAGAATGCCGATACCGTATTCGGTTTCACCCCAGTGAAAGTGCACCAGTTTGCGCGGAATGATAACGCGGTCGCCGATCCTGATGTCGAACGCGTCGAAGCCCACATAGAACTTTTCGCATTTGACTCCGCAGGACTTGGCGGCCAGGAAGTGCCCCAGTTCATGCACAAATATGACAAGACCCAGGCCAAATACGACCTGCAGTACGGCCCACCACCAGGCCGGATCGAGCCAGCCCGAAAGTGCGGCGATCAGGCTAAAATCCACTTTCCCGTCTCCTCGCGCGCCCAACGATCCATTTCCAGGATCTGTTCAATCGTTGGATGCGGTTCAAAAGCATGTTGTTCGAGCACGTCCTGACAAGCACGTACGATATCACAAAATCCAATTTTCCTGTTCAAAAATGCCGCGACCGCCGCTTCATTGGCGGCATTCAACACAGCGCCTGACGTTCCTGCCTGACGCGCTACCTGCAGTCCCAGGGCGATGGCCGGAAACCTCCCGATTTCAGGTGGACAAAAATCCAGCGACATGGCGTCCTGAAACATCATGCGTTGCGCGGGGCCATCCACCCGGTCAGGCCAGGTCAACGCATACTGAATCGGCAACTTCATGTCCGGCGGACTCAGCTGGGCGATCACCGAGCCGTCCGCAAATTCCACCAATGAGTGTACGATGGATTGCGGGTGCACCACCACCTCGATTTGGTCCGGGGACAGGTCAAACAACCACCGAGCTTCGATGATTTCCAGCGCCTTGTTCATCATGGTCGCTGAGTCGATGCTGATTTTCTGTCCCATATCCCACGTCGGATGAGCCAGAGCCTGTTCTGCCGTGACTTGCTCCATCGCTTCCCGGGAAAAACTGCGAAAAGGACCACCGCTGGCGGTCAGGCATACCCGCCGCACTTCCGTCCGCCGTCCACTTTGCATGCACTGAAAAATTGCGTTGTGTTCGCTGTCGACCGGCAAAATCACGGACCCTGATCGAGAGGCCAACTCCATCACCAGTGGTCCGGCCGCCACCAGGGTTTCCTTGTTGGCCAGTGCGACCGTTTTCCCGGCTTGCAACGCGGCCAACGTGCTTCGCAGGCCGGCTGTGCCCACAATGGCTGCCACGACAGTGTGGGTCGTATCTCTGGCGACCAGTCGGTCCAGCTCCACGTGCCCAACCAGCCGGTCGGTGCCCGGCAAGGCGGGCCAGCGAAAACGCTTTGCGCACTTCTCGTTGGTGGCGACGATCCATTCAGGACGGAACTCTTTGGCCTGTTGAACCAGTAAATCCAGATTCCGGTGCGCTGAAAGTCCGGAAATGCGAATCCGATCTGCCAGCTGGCGAGCAACCTCCAGCGTGCTGACCCCGACGCTACCCGTCGAGCCCAGTACGGCCACCGACTTGTGCCCGGCAGGTTCAGTCTCGTCAACAGCAAGCGGCTGGCTCATCGGGGAAACCGGATCGAAATCTGACCGACCAAATAGGGGCGGTGCGGTGGGCAGTGGCACGGCAAAAGGCAGTCCGTTTTATCGTTGAAAATCGCAAGATCCGCTAGGCGACCGCCCGAAAACCCGGTTTTACCCGGGTTGGTGGTCGAGCCTCGATCAAACGGGCCTATTTTCGAGGCATCCTGAAGATATGTAATTCGGGCATCACGAGGAAAATGTCGATCGATTATATTCGTGGCTTGCGCGTGATCGGTTTTGTGATCCGGTCTTCAGGCCGTGAGGACCGGCTGGTGTTGGTCACATTGCCTGTTGTTGGCAATTTGCCCGGACGGATCGCAACTCGTATCGTTATGCAACTTGATGCCATCGCGGCTGGACTGATTCGACGGTTCGGCCTTACGACTCATCGATCGTTAGACACAGCAACAATCGTTCAGGATTGACTTCATGGATCAGGACCGGAAACCGCAGCAACAGCAGACCGAGAACCGCGGCAAGCCAGGATTGGCCTTGTTTTTCGTATTGCTCACCGTGGGTCTGACGATGCTCGCGTTGATGATGTTTAGCAACATCAACGAGTACAAATTGACCTGGGGTGATTTTGACCGATTGCTGGAGTCGACAAAGTACCAGGACTATGGCGGCGATTCACTGATGGAAGGAAAGACCGGTCGCATTGTGGTGCGAAATTCGGGCTTCAACAAACGTTGGGATGAGCTGAGTGGCTTGCAGGATCTGGAGGTCTCCGATCGTCGGATTCGCGGCAAGGTCGTGTTGCGAACGGCCAAGGCCAGCCCTCAGGAACCCGCCGAAGACCAGTGGAGCGAAAAAAAGACATATACCTTTGTCGTTAACAAGGATCCGTCCGACCAGGTTGCTTCGGAACTGGGCGAACGCCTGCGTGACTCCCACATCCAACACAGTTATTCGTCGGGTCCGTCGTTCATGGAACGATACGGATTCCTGCTGTTTACAACCGCCATACTGATCCTGTTCTTCTTGTGGATGCTACGTCGTCTCGGTGGTGCCTCCGGACCCATGCAGTTCGGTCGCAGCCGCGGCAAATTGCATGCGGAGGAAGACCTCAAGATTACCTTTGATGATGTGGCCGGTATCGACGAGGCGGTTGAAGAGGTCAATGAAGTCGTCGACTTTTTGCAGAATCCGGAGAAGTATCAAAAGCTGGGCGGCCGCATTCCTCGCGGTGTGCTGCTGGTCGGCCCTCCGGGTACTGGCAAGACGTTGCTGGCCAAAGCCATTGCGGGGGAGGCAGGCGTGCCTTTCTTTAGCATGTCCGGCAGTGACTTTGTCGAAATGTTTGTTGGTGTTGGTGCGGCTCGGGTTCGCGACATGTTCCAGCAAGCCGAGTCCAAGGCTCCCTGCATTATTTTCATCGACGAACTGGATGCTCTTGGCAAATCGCGTGGCGGCAGCATTGTCGGTGGACACGACGAACGTGAACAAACCCTTAACGCCCTGCTTGTGGAAATGGATGGCTTTTCTTCCAACAGCGGCGTGATCGTCATGGCGGCCACGAACCGTCCCGAGACTCTCGACTCGGCGTTGATGCGTCCCGGTCGTTTCGACCGTCACGTGCTGGTGGACCGTCCCGACCTCAGCGGACGTGAGGAAATCTTCAAAGTACATGTAAAGAACGTGAAACTGGATCCATCGGTCGATCTGCATCGGATCGCCGCCATCACGCCCGGTTTCGCCGGTGCTGATCTGGCCAACCTTGTGAACGAGGCCGCTTTGCTGGCTGCTCGGAAAGGCAAGAGCTCGGTCGGCATGGATGAGTTCAATGATGGTGTCGAACGCGTGACCGCCGGACTGGAAAAGAAACGTCGCGTCATGAACGACGATGAAAAGCAACGCGTCGCCTATCACGAAAGTGGCCACGCACTGGTTGCTTTCAGCCTGCCCAACACGGACCCGGTACACAAGGTTTCCATTATCCCGCGTGGTCTGGCTGCACTCGGCTACACGATGCAACGTCCCGAGGGCGATCGATTCCTGGCCACTCAATCGGAACTGGAAAGCCAGATTCAGATCTTGCTGGCTGGTACGCTGGCCGAGGAGATGATCTATCCGGAAATTTCAACCGGTGCACAAAACGATCTGGAACGAGCTTCCCAGATCGCCCGCGCCATGGTTATGCAATACGGCATGAGCCGGTTGGGCCGAGTCAATTACAGCGGCTCCAATTCGTCTGCTTTCCTGGCCGGCGCACACGGGGAAGCACAGAGCCCCATGATCAGCGAAAAAACCGCTCGTGAAATCGACGATGAAATCCGCCGGATTATTGACGAGAGCATCGAAAAGGTCCGGCACATTCTCGAAGTACGCAAGGATGCCCTGATCGCTCTGACGGATCGGCTCATCGAAGTCGAATCGGTCGACTCCGTGGAACTTAAACGTATCATCGACGACAACTCGCCCGGTCCCGTCGTGGTGCCCGGTACCGCCGAACGACATCGTCTCACCGAATCCCGAGACGAGCCGGCGACGGATGACGTAGCTGATGAAGGTCGAGCGGCGAATTAGCGTTCGCGGAAAACGCTTGTCTTGAAATCGTAGCGGTGGCTCCAGCCGCCGTTGTTACGCGCATGGTCGGCGGCTGGAAGCCACCGTTACGGGGTGCCGTATGAAGATCGCCATTTGCAACGAGACTTATCGCGATTGGTCGTTTGAGGATGCGTTCCGGCATGCCAGCGAAACGGGGTACGACGGCATCGAGATCGCTCCCTTCACGATCAACCCTGACGCCTGGCAGATCACCGACGAACGCTGTCGACAAATCGCCGCCCTGGCCCGCGACAATAACCTGGAAATTGTCGGGCTGCATTGGCTGCTGGCCTTCACCGAGGGATTGCATTTGACCAGCCGGGATGAGGGAACGCGTTCGAGCACCTCTGACTACCTGGGCCAGCTTGCCCAAGTGTGCCGTCAGCTGGGCGGTGACGTGATGGTGTTCGGCTCGCCCAGCCAACGGAACATGGCACCGGGCATGAATCGCGAGGAGGCAGATGAACTCGCCGCGGATTGTATTCGCCAGACAATTCCGCACCTCGAAGAACACAACATCGTCCTGGCACTTGAGCCGCTAGGTCCGGAAGAAGGCAATTACCTTTTAACATCCGAGTGGGGCCGCGAGCTGGTAGATCGGTGCAATTCGCCCAACGTGCGACTGCATTTGGACGTCAAGGCGATGTCGACCGAATCGCAATCGATTCCGGATATCATTGCGGCCAGCAAGAATGTGCTGGCGCATTTTCACTGCAACGATCCAAACCGCCGCGGGCCAGGCATGGGTGACGTGCCATACGAGCCGATCATTACAGCTTTGAACGACGCAAATTATTGCGGCTGGTTATCGGTTGAGGTATTCGACGAATCGGTGCCGCCGGAAACCACGGCAGAAGAGAGTATTCGTTATCTGCGTAAGTTGTTGTAGCGTAGCTACCAGCTGGCGCCGCCGCCACCTCCGGACGAGAATCCGCCACCACCAGAGAATCCTCCGCCGCCACCTCCGAATCCTCCTCCACCGCTCCAACCGCCGCTCTTGCTCCAGCCACCACTGCTGCTGGATGGCTTGGGTTTTTTGGGCGTGGAATAGGTGTACACGTTGTGATACGAGCAACTGGCGCAGGATTCGGTAACTCTTACTTTACCGCGTCGAGAAGTAGTTGCAGCGCGAATCGTGTGTGACACCTTGCTCCTGGTCTTGTATCGGCACTGCGGGCAGGTGGAGTACCGGGTAAAGAATGTGCCGTACCGGTATTTAGTCGCGTTATCACATGACGTGCAGGCCCACACGTCGTAATCGACGCTGCCGATCCGCTCTTCGACGACCTGCGGCGGATCAAGGAAACTATCATCGCGCTGTTCGTCCAGCATCACCATTTCGCTATGGCATTCCTCGCAATCGCGACTGCCATAACGAACTCGATACCGTCCAACCGCCACAATGGTACCGGTTCCAATCAGCAAACCTCCACCCATAAACCACCAGAACGCGAGCCTGCGACGTGGCTGACCGGTGTCGCTGCGTTGCAGCCGTCCATCTTCACGATCAAGTGCGCCTTCAGGGATGTTGGTCGCCAGGTCCTCATAGCCGAGCACATATCGCGCTGAGCCAAACGCACCGCCGAACATGGCACCGGCAATGTCGTTGCGACGAAATCGCGGGACCATGAAATCCTCGGCAACTTCGGTCGACTTGCGGTTGTTTTCTTCCGACAACAAGCCATCGCCGAGAACGATACGTGCGCGGCGATTGTTAAGCGCCGCAAACACCAGGATGCCGTTATTGTCCTTGGCGTTTCCAATCCCGTGGCGATTGAAGTAATCAATGGCAAACTGATCGGGATCTCGATTGCCCGTGCTTTCGACAACCAGAATCACCATCTCGGAATTGCGAAAGTTGCGAATCTCCTGGCACAGTGCCTCCAGCTGAGGCTTGGCAAACGCCGGAATCGCACGCGCATGATCAATCACGCATTGGCTCTGTGTCGGACCGGGAATATCGCGCAGCGATTGTGCCAGGGCGCAACTCGGCCAGGCAATCAGGCAAAACAACAGCGTTCGTACGAGAATATTCATGGATTGGCGACTTCTCCGGACATCTTAGGCGCTTCTCAACCCGCGGACAATTGAGTTGTTGATCTGACGTGACCGGGGTAGCACAGATGGCGCCGTCTGGAAAACAATACTCCTGTCTCACTTGCCCATGTCGATGACGGGATTTCCTCATGGCGGTTGCCATTCTTGTATCCAGCCCGGCCGAAGCTGAACGATGTACCGCAATCGGACTGGATTTTGCCGCTCGCCTCGACCAGCCACTGGCGGTTCTGTGTCTGCAACCCGATCCGTCCGAGGCCAGTCGCAAGACCGAAGAGGGTGGCAAGGACAAGTCCAAAGCTGAACCGGACAGCGATCCGCCGACGGATGACGATGAATTCACAGCCACCACAAGCTATGCCGACGAGACACGCGAAATCGTACAACGGCACATCGCCACGATGAATTATGGATTTGTGCTGAACGACGTACTCGAGGTGCCCTGCAAGATCGACGATCTGCGTGGCTGGCTCATGGGATACCATGAGGCACCTCATCTAGGCAACTTCCATATCGAGACTCTTTTGCTTCCCATCATTCGTGGCGCGGGAACGGAACAGAACAAGGGGGCCAAGGATCGGCTGTTTGAGACCGCTCAATGTGAAACCGTCTATGTCTGCGTCGACAACGACCAAACAGGCCGTTTGCCGCTGGATCACATCGGAGTCATTGGGCAGGGGCACACAGAATTGCTGGTCGCCATGCGGTTCGCATCCCGTTTAACCCGCTTGCCGGTAACCAAAGTCGACGCAACAGAGCGTGACGAAGAGCAACAGGCCATCGTCGTAGGTATTCGAGGGCGGGCCGGGCAAACAAGGGTCGACAATAACCAGTGGAACAAATGCCGGCGTGACACAACCTTGCCCGTCGCCATGATGGTCAATCCGCCTGATTCCAGTTGGGAACGATTTGGTTCGTGGTTTGATGAAAAGCTGCGCAAGACGTTTCATGCCTACCAGATGTCGCGGGAAAAGCGTATCGAGCTCTCCAATAAACTGGAAAACGGTGCGAAGTCTTCAACCGACTTCATTCTGTTCATGTCACTGGCGACCTTCCTTGCCTGCATCGGCCTGATTCAGGATTCGGCCGCGGTCATTATCGGAGCCATGCTGGTTGCGCCTTTGATGACTCCCTTGCTGGGAGCCGGTTTGTCCATGATCTACGGAAACAAACCGTTGTTCTGGCAAGCCATTCGCTCCATCACGCTGGGTGTCGGGATTGCCTTTCTCATTGGAACATTTTTGGGACTGATCACGTTAATACTGCAGGAATCCCTGGTGGCCATACCCCACCTCGTGTTGACCAACGAGATGATTGCGCGATCGCAGCCCAATATGCTGGATCCATTTGTGGGACTTGCGGCCGGACTGGCAGGCGGATTTGCCATCGGTCGCGATGGACAGATCGGAACTGTCGCCGGCGTAGCTATTGCCGCCGCGCTGGTTCCGCCTATCGCCACCGCGGGACTGGAAACAGCAATCGCAATTTATGCCGCGGTTCTACACGGTGACATCAGCGTCTTCTTCCGACTGATCATCGAAGATCCGAAGGACATCCTAAAACCAATGGGACTGATGGCTGATGACGCTGCCTCGACCGAAAGCGTACACCTGATAATTGCACCGGTGCTGTTGTTTGTGCTGAACGCCTGCGCCACGATCATTGGCGCTTTTTTTGGTTTGCGAATGGTCGGCATGCACCGCACCAAACGACCGAGGAACTCACGCAGCTGGGTCACAGTCGTTTTCATGCTGCTGCTTTTTGCCATGGTCATTTTCCTGATGGTGCTGCCGGCCATGGACCTTGGGTTCAGGTAATAACAAAAAAAACCCGACCAGTTTGGCCGGGCTTTTTTGATATTTCTGATGCAATTCAGTGATTACTGAATCCGTGAATTGGCTTCGGTTGCACCCGACTGGTAAATCGCCGGCTCGTCGACGCCATCGCCATTCCAGTCACCGACGACCGGGACATCACCGCGTCCACCCATCTCGAAGACCATGTCTGTGGCATCGATTTCGCGATTGCCATTGCTGTCGATGATCCAGGTACCGTTACGATAAATGGCAACTTCCTCGATGCCATCGCCGTTGAAGTCGCCGACCAACGGAAGGTCGCCAGCACGACCGAATGTGAATTCGTCGTCGTGATAGTTGAGTTGGCCGTCAGCGTTCAGGTCAATCTGCCACTGACCGTCACGGAAAATACCAATCGAACGAATCGAATCACCGTTCCAGTCGCCGACGACTGGTGTGTCGTCTTCATCACCGTATCCAAACACGTGATCGATGACATCCATGCGCGAGGTGCCGAAGCTGCTCAGACGCATGGCCCGGGCTCCTTCGGCCGCTTCGACAACACGTGGCGGCACGTTCTTGGGCCGGGTCATCGGGTCGTTGTCCGGATCGGGCAGGCCCGGTTCGGCTTCGATGGCCTCATCGTCGCCTTCCCAGATCGGTCCAAAGATGCCGATGTCTTCCTTGCCGTCACCATCCCAGTCACCGACGACGGGTCGATCATCCTCATTGCCGAGACGGGCCATCAGGTCGTCCGAATCCCACTGGCCGTTGCCATTCAGGTCGATCATCCAGTAACCGTCCTTGTATACGGCGATCTCGTCGACACCGTCACCGTTGAAGTCTCCGGCCAGCGGAATTCCATCGATCATGCCAAAGAAGCTGCGTTCGGATGTGAGATCGATTGAGCCATCTTCGTCTGCCGTCGTAAACGTCCATTCGCCGGCGTCCATGTCGAAACGGTTCCAGTCCTGTTGCGACAGGTAGCTGGCCTGCAGCCAAATCGGCTGGTCGACAGCCGTTTCACCGCGAGGGTGTCCGGCGTTCACAACGCTCAAGTGCCAGGTGTAAGGCAGTCCGACTTCCGGCGTTCCCACGGCGATCAATCCGCGGCCGCCACCGATCACGCTGACATAGTTGATCGACTGATTTCCGGCCAGCCCGAGTCCCGGGTTCAGCGGTGGAGACGGCGGCGTTGGAGTCGGCGGTTGGTCAATCGGTGGTGGTGGTGAACCAGGTCCCCCAGGTTCCGAAATCGCACGCACTTCGCTGAAGTTATTCTGGATCGAAACATCACCGGCATTAACACGGATGTTAACAATCGAGTCGAGCAGTCTTTCGCTGGAAAAGGTCGACAACAGAATATTCGGTGCTACGGCACCCGCCGCTTCCGAATTGAAAACAAAACCGGTTGTGGATCCAGGCGTATCGTTAGCGTCAACGTAGCCACCCGGCTGCGATTCGACCACGATGTAGTTACCTGCCTTGAGGCCGGTGAACCAGTACTCGCCGTTCTGCATCGTTTCAACCCAAACCGCAGCGTTGGGATCGTTACCCAGGTGACCGTAGTCGTCACCCAGAACTTCACCCAACGTTACAGGTCGTGGAGCAATCTCGTTGCTTACCGGATCAATGTAGTACCACAGTTCCATACGCACGCCGGACAAGGGCGTATCGACCGACGGATCATAAACGCCGTCACGCTGGCCGCGATAACCGTCGGGCACCTGACCGTCGCTCGTTTTGAACGCCGGTCCGTCTTCCCAAACGCGTCCGTGAATCTCGGCACCTTCCTGTTCGCAGAAGTTGTAATTGACCAGCTTCTGGCCGCTTTCCACCACGATATCAGTGATGATGTTCTCGGCCGAGTTGCCGCCGCCGGTGCCGATCCGTTCACCCGTTGTAAAAACACCTTCGGGCTGAATCTCACGCACCGAGTAGGTTCCAGGTAACAGGTTGTCGAACTGGTAATGGCCGTGAATATCAGTGACCGTTTGGCCAATCACATTCCCGTTGGCATCCAGCAACTGCAGTTTCGCACCGATCAAGGGCTCGTCACCTTCAAAGGTGTTGTAGACGCAATCGCCATTTGGATCGAGATGCACAAAGCCCTCGATGGAGGCGAGCCGAATTTCACCGAAGTCGTAGTTCTCTCCGGTCTGTCCGCCTTTCAGCACGATGTTGCAGAAAGCGTCGTTTTCCTGCTTGCCCATCAAAGCACCATCGACCCCACCCAGCGATTCCTTGCCATCGACGTAGTCACCAGGTTGCAATTCACGCACCTTGTACTCGCCTGCTACCAGGTTTTCAAAGCAGTAACGTCCGTCGGCATCGGTCACGACCTCGGAAACGAGATTGTCATCCGCGTCAAACAACTGGATAACAACTCCCTCGATGCCTTTTTCACCCGATTGTCGGACGCCGTCGTTGTTGACGTCGTACCAAACCGAGCCCTTTAGCTGGGCCGGAACGTGTTCGCAGAAATCGTAGTCAACTGCGTTTTGTCCGGACGTCAGCACGATTCCGGCGAGCAGGTCGTCAAACATCTTGCCGGTCGATTCGCCGTTGACCGTTCCAACCATCTCTTCGCCATCGACATAGCCGTCAGGAGTGTACTCGCGGACCGAATACTCGCCAGGAACCAAACCGGTAAATGCGTAGTTACCATTGGCGTCCGTTTTGGTTGTCGCGATGACCTCACCGTTGACATCCAGCAATTCCAGAACGACGCCTTCCAGTGGCATGTCACCTTCCGCGGGATCAAACGTGCAATCGCCGTTGACGTCACCGTGAACTGTTCCCGCGATCGAACCGAGACGAATTTCACCAAAGTTGTAGTGATCGCCCTGTTCGCCTTCGAGAAGGTTTACATAGCAGAACTCGTCTTCGCCGATTTCGCCGCTGGCCGTGCCGGCAACGGAACCCAACGACTCCTTGCCGTCGATGTAGTCGGAAGGCTGGGTCTCGACAATCTTGTACTCGCCGGCATAAAGATCATCAAAGCAGTAACGGCCGTCGGCATCCGTAGTGGTCTGGGCCACCAAAGCTCCGTCGGCATCGTACAACTCAATGACGACTCCCTCGATCCCGCGTTCGCCGGTATCGAATCCGCCGTTGTTATCCAGGTCGTACCAGACGTAGCCCTTGACCGAGGCTGGCAGATGTTCGCAGAAGTTGTACATCGTGCCCGCTTCGCCAGAACCGAGGCTCACATTGACAAACCGGTCATTGACCGGATTAAGCCCGGCCAGCTCTCCCTCGACGCGGCCGATCGACTCGGCGCCGTCCAGGTAACCATCAGGCTGAACCTCAACGATGGTGTACGTACCCGTGTTCAGATTTTCGAATTCGTACTGTCCGTTGTCGTCGGTCAACGTTGAGGCAACGAGGTTGCCATTGCTGTCGAACAGTTGGACTTCCACTCCGGCAATGCCGCGGTGATTCGGATCGGTCGGATCGAGACAGTCGCCCTCGGGTGTTGCAATAGTGACAAAACCACTAATCGACGCCGGTTTCAGCTCGCCAAAGTTGTATTCGATGCCGTCGTCGCCTGCGCACAATTCAATCGTGTTGAACTGGTCGTTAATTTTGTCGCCCATGGCCAAACCGCCGATGGTGCCGACGGTGTCCTTGCCATCGACAAAGTCGACAAGCGGATTCGAGCCGACCGGGTAATTGTTGATCTCGGTGACTTCGTAAATGCCAGGTGGCAATCCGGTTACTTCGTAGTGTCCATTGGCATCAGTGCGCACAAAGATGGGCTCGGTCGACGCGAACGGATCGTCGATCGAGGCATCCTTGGCTCCGATACGCGTCACCTGGATCAGAACGTTGGCGATACCTTCTTCGCCGGGATCGATATTTCCATCGTCGTTGCGGTCGTGATAGACGTTACCGGCAATGGTAGCTGGCAGGACTTCCTTGAAGTCGTAGTTCTCGGCCGCTGTGCCACCCAGCGGAATATCGATATCGCCAATAATGTTTTTGTTGTTGTCGGCGTCCGTGGCAACGATTCCGTCTTCGGTGCCTTCGACCGTTCCAGCTGAAGCGCCGACGTCCAGATAACCACTGGGCTGGTCTTCGATCAATCGGAACTTGCCAGGCGTCAGGCCCAGTTCGCGTCCGAATGAGTAGTCGCCGTTGGCATCGGTCGTCGTGGTAGCGACCGTTTCGTACTGGCCAGAGTTGTCGTTGAACTTCTGCAGCGAGATGAGGACACCCTCGATGCCATCTTCATTGCCGTCGTGTTCGCAGTTCAGGTTCTCGTCGTGATAAACGGTTCCCGAAATCTCGATGGGCTTGGGAACCAGGTCGTAGGCGTCGACGGCACCCGCGTTTCGGTCGGCCTGACCCTGTTCGTTGTCGCGGACCAGATCGAGCAGACCGTTGGAGGCTGCTTCGCCCTCGGCCAGCAGCAGGTCGTATTCGTCATAGAACGTGCCTTCGGATTGCTGCTGCGGCTGACCATCGTCGAGGACTGCCAAAACATCGATGTCGCGATTCTCAAAGGTGTAGTTTTCGTCGACGAAGGAAGCCTCGAAATGTGTGCCTTCGAACTCAACGCCAGAGGCAATCTTGTCGTTGCGAAGCTGCTCCACCTCATCGACGTCAATCGTGAAGGCGAGTTTGTCACCGGCATCAAAATTGCGCACGTTGACCGTCATCATCAGGCCGTCATCCGAAACGCTGACACCGAGGATGTCGTTCGCGTTGATGCCGACCGATCCGCCTGCATGGAACTGGAAACCGTGTGAATGGCCGGCGCCGGGCAGGGATCCGTCCACGTCAAAGAACATGTCGCCATTGGACAACCCGCCACTGAGGTCCTGATCGCCATTAAGGACGAACTGGGTCATCTGGGTTGTGTCGGCACCACCCTGAAACGTGACTTCGAAATAGTCGGGAGTGGTGTCCTGACCGAGGTCGTCTTCCAGATACGTAATACCAGCGATCACCGGGTCGGCGTCGAGCAACTGACGCGGTTCCATTTTCTCAAAATGGCAACGTCGCTTGGTGGTTTGGTTGCGATGGGCAGCATCCTGACGCGTCTTGCGTCGCTCGCCTGTGAATGGTCGAAAGTTGTTGAAAAGTCCCAATTCAGTGCCCTCCATGAACAGCTGCTTAGGTGAGACATGCGACCGCCCGGTTCAGCACGCGATCGCAAGTCAATGGATGGTTTGTCGTCCGTGTCGAAAGGTGAAAATCAAAAACTAGCGGCGAAAGATAATGGGGTCATCCAGCGAGCTCGCGATCTTTTCCGTCGTCCAGAAATTGACTCGCGTGTCGTAGCTGCCCGAAACCAGGACGGTGTCCTGAAAGTCAAGACTTGTGACGCTGCCGGAGTGACCTTGCAGCGTTCCGGCTTGCTCGAGATTGTCGATATTCCAGATGTAAATCGTGTTGTCGCTTCCGGCCGTGGCAATCATGTCGTCGTACAATGTGCATACGCTAAACAGCTTCCCGCCATGGCGAGGCAACGTGCGAACATCAGACGGATTGTTCAGGTCGGTTATGTGCACCACGCGATCATCGCCACAGCTAAGCAGTCGATTGTCGTTGGTGAAATCCAGTGCCCGAATGCGACGGTTATGAATCGACAAAAGGTGTTGCTGCTGTCCCGTGGCCACGTCCCAGATCTGGATCTTGCCGTTGCGACCGCCCACGGCCAGCAACGAGTCATCGTTGGACCATGCAACCGTACGCAGGTCTTCGGAGGTCGCGGTCAATTCACTAATCAGTGCCCCGCCTTCGAGGTCGTACACTCGAACGATGTTCTCGAATCCGACGGTTGCCAGACGAGAACCGTCAGCCGACCAGGCAATGTCAGCAATGGCTGCTGGATGGCTGGCTAACTCAATCGGGTTGGCGATATCGGCCAGATTCCAGATGATCAGGCGACGATCGTTACCACCGGTGGCGAGTATCCCGCCGGTCGGTGAAAAGCGTGCAGTCCGCACCCAATCGACATGCTCAATCAGCTGCCGATCAAACCGCCCGGTTGCCCGGTCATACAAGCTGACAATGTGATCGTCGCCAACAACCGCCACGAGCGATCCGCCGGGCTGCATACTGACGCTGGTCACGACCGGTGACTTGAGGTGCTCGGCAAACGGTTCAGTGCGAACCGTTGTGTTGTCCCAGTTAATCGCGGGTGTGTAGTCCTGAGCGGAAAGGCCTGATGAGAGGCCGCATAACACGGCAGTAGCGAGGCCCCAAAAGAGATAGTGTCGATTAGTTATCATCCTGATTCCCCAATCCTGTTTTTTCGGACAATCCAGCCAAATTTGCGCAGCTTAAGGCGCAGCGGCATTGCCACTCACTTCACATATCGGACGGGGCTGGTCGGTCCGTTACCGTTTGTTCGAGAAAGCGGTCGTCACGCTGCCAGGAAAACGAGACCAGGTAATTCGGGCAAATTGCAACCACGTGCAGCCGCGTGCAACTGCGTGCAATCGATACATTCGTCTCAAGACAGCTTGGGAAACCAGTCGGTGAAAGACTGACAAAAGCAAGAGTTTTACCGGGGCCGACGATTGCCCGGGTATCAGCAAACGTAGCAGATTAGCGATCCCGATCGGGAAATCGCCCAAGTTCGATTTGCAATTCGACTTCCTTGTCATCTCGCTGCACGAGCGCCGTTACCGTGTCGCCGGGATGACAGGCCTGAATCGCTGCGCCGAACTCAGAGGCGGATGTGATATCGCGATCGCCAAAATATGTCACGATGTCTCCGGTCCTGATTCCTCCCTTTTCCGCCGCACTACCCTGGACGACTCGCGTAATCTGCAAAGGCTCGTCCTGGTCGCTGTTGTAGTAGATGCCCAGAAAGGCACCGTTACGGAGATCAATTTGAATGCCCAGCCCCCGGGCAAGCTGGCCAACCCGGTTGCGTGAAATCTTTGTTCCATACAAACGTATTTGACGCAACTGGTCCATGGTGGCCAGGTCTTCTACGCAATCGTCATCGATGTCACAGTAATAAATGTACAGCGTACGCAGCGAATCGATCTTGCGAATCCGATCGATGGCCGCGTTGCTAATACTGGCTCGCTTAACGACCAGCGTACGCAGGCTGGCTGCAGACACCCGGTCGATCACTTCATCCGTAATCTGTTCACCATACAGATTCAAATGGTCCATCCTTGAAACCAGTGAAGCCAGCGAAAAATCTTCCAGTTCGCCCGTCCAGTTTTCGTCAATGGTCAATTCGTAACGGGTGACTTGCTTCTGACCATCTCGATAGGTACTGGAGTCGACGTCGGCACCGAATTTACGCAACTGGCTAATGGCGACATCGTGCATGGCCTCGCTGAGCCGGCTTTGCGCCGCTCCGGCAAACTTGCGCAAGTTGCTGTCGTCGGACGCGATGAGTTCAGTCAGTGCAGCACGTGCAGCGGTTTGACATTCCTGCTCGCCAACAACTGCCAATCGGGCCAACACTGCCACTGCGCGCATCTGGGCCTCGGGGTCGCTTTCATTTTGCAATGCGACCTGCCTGAGCGGCTCGACCGCCTCGAGATCCCGATTGATCACTTCCTGCATTGCGGCCTGCCGCTCGGCGAAGGTATCCGCACCCAGCATTTGCACAACGTGCTCGACGTCGGCTGATCGCAGATCTTCTTCGAGCGTCTGGGCCACGGCCGGCAAGTTGCTGGCGACCAACAATATCCCAAACACCATCGCGATCAAATTTCGCGCGGTGCCATGATGCAAGCTTGCCGACTTAAGACTTTCTGCCATGTGACTACAACGGAAAATGATCGACGCCCCTCAATGTCAATTGGTGACTCCTATGATATGGTTGGCATCCAGGAGCATTAAAATCAATCCCGGTTACGGCGTTCGGGACGCTGGCCGCGTGGTTTTCGTATTTTTGTCAACAATGCCGGCCTACGAACTGATAGATTTTGGCGACGGACGCAAACTGGAGCGGCTTGGCGGCTTGTTGGTCGACCGGCCATGTCCGGCCGCAGAGGAGGCAATACCTGAATCGGAATGGCCTCAGGCAGACGCTCGATTTGAATTGAGGGATCGCCATACCGGAACCTGGCGGTTCCTTCGCCCGGCGCCCGATCCCTGGCTGTTCAGGACCTGGTTTGGCGTGCTGGAACTGTTTCCAACCGACTTTGGACATTTGGGGGTGTTTCCGGAACAACGGTCAAGTTGGCAATGGCTGCGGCAACAAACGAATGATTTGTTATCCGGCCTGCGCATCCTGAATCTGTTCGCCTACACCGGTGGCTCCACGCTGGCGGCTGCCGCGGCAGGATGCGAAGTGACGCATGTGGACTCAGCCAAAAACATTGTTGCTCGTGCGCGTTCCAATTCCGAACAGAGCCATTTACAGGACCGGCCAGTTCGCTGGATCGTTGACGATGCACTGAAATTTGTACAGCGTGAGGTACGTCGGGGACGAAAGTACGACGGCGTGATTCTCGATCCACCCAGCTATGGTCATGGAGTGAAATCTCGCGAGACATGGAAAATCGATCGCGATCTGCCAGTGTTGCTGGAATCGCTTCAACAACTGCTAACTCCATGCCGGTTGTTCTTGTTCACTTGTCATTCGCCGGGGTTTTCGGGACCGGTAATGCGTGAACACGTCGCGCGTTTTCTTGATGTGCCCGCAGTCTGCGAAACAGGAACGTTAAATTTGAAAACTGGTTCTGGCCGCGTTATGTCCGGCGGTCATTTCTTGCGCTGGTTTGATAAACTCGATTCATGAAAAAGATCACCAGCGCTGACAATCCGCGACTAAAGGCCGCTGTGCGACTGAAGACCAGCCGTGGCCGCAAGACCCAGCAACGGATCATCATCTTTGGCTTGCGGGAGTTGCAGCACGCGTTGGCCAGCGGCATTGAACCGCTGGAAGTGTTTCTGAGCAGCGAGATTCTGGCCGCTGACGAGATCGAGGAACTGCTACAGGCGACGGGAGCGAACACGCAGTTTCTGGATTTGCCGACGGCGCTCATGTCGAAACTGCAATATGGCGAGCGACAGGACGGAGTGGTCGCGATTGCACAACGTCCCGAGTTGAAACTTGATCGACTTCAGGTCCCCAACAACGGGCTGGTCGTCATTCTGGAAGCCATCGAAAAACCGGGCAACATCGGCGCGGTTATTCGCAGCATGGACGGCGCGGGGGCTGACGCTTTGGTGCTGGCCGATCCGCAATGTGACGTGCTGCATCCCAATTGCATTCGCGCCAGCCTCGGTGCGGCATTCAGGATTCCCATCGCCACCGGGTCGACGGAGCAAGTCATAAACTGGTGCCGCCAGCAGGAACTGGAGATGTTTGCCACGTCGGACGCGGCCAGCACGTCGTACACGGATGCGGATTTAACGGGCAAGATTGCCATCGCGTTGGGCAACGAATCACATGGATTGTCGGCCGCCTGGAATCTCGATGATGTTCGGCACCTCGCGATTCCCATGTCGGGAATCTCGGACAGCCTGAACATCAGCGTGGCGGCGGGCGTTATATTGTTTGAAGCACGCCGGCAGAGATCTGCCAGGTAAGGAATCGATCAAAACAAGGAACCGTCAGATCAACCGCCACTCCAACCTGCAAAGCGAATTCTCGCGATTATGGAATATCGCTGAGGAAATCTGGACTCGCCACGAGAATGACAGCAGTTTTGGCGCCTACATTAGCGCGGACTATGAAGCGGTTCTCGACGGTTTGATTCGCCAGCAGCCGCTGGCCAACACGTTTCTCGAATGGGGCTCGGGACTGGGTGTGGTGACGATCATGGCCAGCCTGCTGGGCTACGAGGCGTGTGGCATTGAGGCGGAAGTGGAACTGGTTGATTATTCAAGGGATCTGGCGGAACAGTTTCAGAGCTCGGCCGAGTTTGCCGTGGGCGGGTTCATCCCTGACAGTTTTCAATGGCGACCGGAGCTGGGCGAGGAAGCCGTGCGTACGGCCATCGACTTGGCCGACGCCTATGACGACCTCGGCCGGGATCTCGATGAGTTCGACCTGGTTTACGGGTATCCCTGGCCCACCGAACACGAGCTTTTCAAGGGAATCATGCGGGATTGTGGCAGCCCGCACAGCAGTTTGCTAATTTACGACGCACGCGAAGGCATCATGTTTTATGATGCCAGCGAATTGATCAGGTAGCGCTCGCGCTCGCCAGCTAACACAATTACCCATTAATCCCATCGAGGTAACCATGTCTGGTTTCTGGATTCGTCCTGTGAATATGGTTTGTGTCACGGCCTTTGCCCTGGTGGTGCTGTTGCCTGGCAATAGCGTCTTTGCATTACTGCAGGATTCCGAAATTGACACAACAACATTCGTAGCAGCCGCTCAGG
>JBPCVB010000075.1:0-3811 GCA_051010855.1 Pirellulaceae bacterium
CGGCTTGCCTGCACAACTTCTTGGACGCAAGACGATTCGCAAAAAGAACTGGCTGGAATCGCTGGTTCAGGGACTAAAAAATTCGTCGACCGCCGAGTCCCGGCCAGCACCCGGTTCCCAGCCTGCCGAAACAGGCAGTCGGGGCGCGGGGGATCGAACGCGGATCTTCATTCAGGATTTTCCCGGCGTTCTGGATCCAGACGACTCTTTGCGGATGGCCGAGGGCCAGTTGTTCGGGGAACTTTCAGCGTTAACTCGCACACCCCGCTCGGCGACGGTCGTGGCAGACCGGCATTGTGTCGTGTTGGAAATGCGCTGGCAGGGCTTTCGGGAACTGTTGAAACGCGATCAGGCGTTGCGCAAACACGTGGATGACCTGTACCGGCTGCACAGTCTGCGTGGGCATCTGGAACAAACGCCGCTATTCGCAGACCTGCCTGACAACATCATGGACAAACTGGTGGTGGCAACCCGTTTTGGCTCGTTCGGAAACTTTGAATGGACACGGAATTTCAGACAGCAAAATCGTGACGATGTGGCTCGCCGTGTCGAGACAGAGCCGGTCATTGCGCGGCAAGGCGAGTCAGCCGATGACTTTATCCTGATCCGCAATGGATTTGCCAGACTCAGTCGCCAATATGGGGATGGTGAACAAACGATCGCCTATCTCGGAAAGGGTCAAACATTTGGATTGCGCGAGATCGCGCACAACCGGCAATCCGCCAACCAACGTGGCTATCTATTGACTTTGCGAGCCGTTGGTTATGTGGACGTGCTGCGAATTCCAGCGCGATTGCTGCAGGGCGAAGTGTTGCCGCTGGTTCCGCAGGACCGTATGCCGGCACCATTGCCGGAACCAGCAGCAGAACCCGCAACGACCGCGCCTGAAAAACCGGAACGTCGTTTGGCCCAGCGTGAACAGCAGATCGAAACAGGCTTGCTTGAATTTTTGGTCGAACACCGCTTTATCAATGGCACTCAGGCCATGTTGATCGATCTGGATCGTTGCACCCGGTGCGATGATTGTGTCCGCGCCTGCGCTGCTACTCATGACAATAACCCGCGGTTCCTGAGGCAAGGACCCCAACACGACAACTGGATGGTTGCCGGTGCCTGTATGCACTGCGTCGACCCGGTGTGCATGATCGGTTGTCCCACCGGCGCTATCGGGCGCGATGAGCAGACCGGTTATGTGGTGATCCACGACAGGACGTGCATCGGTTGCGGTGTTTGTTCTGCCAGTTGTCCTTATCAGAACATTCGTCTCGTGGACATTCGCGACGGCAAAGGACGTCCTATGGTCGATAAGGAAAGCGGCCAGCCGATTCAGAAAGCGACCAAGTGTGACTTTTGCATCGAGCACCAGGGCGGACCTGCCTGTCAGCGTGCCTGTCCACACGATGCCCTGACGCGTATTGACCTGACCACTCCAAACACGCTGTATCAGTTAACACAGCAATAATCTGTCAATGAATTCTGAACCCGATTCAAAACGACAACTCACCGGACGCCGGCAACATCTGCGACGTCGCCTGATCGCGGGCGTCGCCTTGCTCTCGTTTTGTATGATCGTCGTTTGGGTCATCACCAACATGTTGCAGGCCAGTCTGCGAAATCCAGCCTGGACCACCGGCTACCTGCTGATGGGCTGCCTGTTGTTCCTGACCGCCTACAACTGGCGAAAAAAGTTGTCGTTCATTCCGCGTCTGGGCAGCAGCCGGGCATGGATGCAGGCGCACATCTACGTTGCCCTCGCCTCCAATGTCATCTTTGTGTCACACATCGGGTTCGCATTCCCGAACGGTTCTTTTGAACAGCTGCTCGCTACGTTGTACGTGATCGTGGCTGCCAGTGGCATTTATGGACTTTACATCACTCGGACAACACCCAAGCGACTAACGGCACTCAATAACGAAGTCATTTTCGAGCAAATTCCGATTCTGCGCCGCCGCCTTGTGCAACGCGCCCGGCAACTTATTCGAAATAGTGCCGAGTCGACCGATGTCCTGGCCAGGTTTTACGTCAACCATCTGGTTCATTTCCTCGAGCGACCGAGGTCACTGGCGTGGCAACTGGCACCTTCGCAAAGACGCAGTCGACAATTGGTATTGAATATTCGCGCCCTCGACCGCTATCTGTCAGATTCGGGACGGGAATCCGGCCGCCAACTTGCGCAGCTGGTGCGTGAAAAGGACGACCTCGACTACCATCGGGCGCTGCAGGGACGATTGAAAATATGGTTGTTCGTCCACATTGGTCTGACTTATGGTCTGTTAATCACGGCCGTACTGCATGGCTTGCTGGCTCATTCATTCGGTGGAGGATTGCGATGAGCCTGGATTTGCACGAGTCCCGCAAACACTACGCACGGCCCCACGACAACTGGCAGTGCTCCCTGGACGAGTCGGCCGATTGTGGCGGCAGTGGTATGCACCTTGAACAGGCAGAAAACTGCCAGCCGGGGCCGTCACTGCGTTTGCAACGCGGCATTTTCACGGCGGCGATTACAGCGCTGGTGCTGGGATTGTTACTGGCCTGCCTGGCGAGTCCCCATCGCAATGAGTTCTTCGCGCCCGGGCCTTTAAGCAGTAACCATGCCCAGATTCTGGTCGAAGGCGGATCCAGTCGTTGTTCTTCCTGTCACGGAGCAGGTGACCAGACAGTGACCAGTTGGTTGCGTGACGCCATCAGTGGCGGACAACATATCCCGGTCTCCCAATCGCAACTATGCATGGATTGCCACGACCAGAGCCTGATGTCCGAGTTCCCCATGCATGCGCACAACGTAAACCCGGAAACATTGGCCACATTGACCAGCTCGAAGATTCCCGATCATTCATCGCCTGGGTTCCCCGATCCACGAAACAGCGCTGGCGAACTGGCCTGTGCGACATGCCACCGGGAACACCACGGAGCGGATTTCAATTTGTCCGCCTTGACCGACCAGCAATGTCAGACTTGTCATGTCAACTACGTGCACAGTTTTGAAAAAGGCCATCCCGAATTTACGAATTGGCCATTCGCACAACGGTCTGGTATCGCATTTGATCATGTGTCACACGGACTAAAACATTTTCCCGACAAGGCGACTTCTTTCGATTGCCGTCGTTGCCATGTCAATGACTCACAGGGCAATGTGAAGCTGGTTGCAGCGTTTGAATTGAGTTGTGCGCAATGCCACGAACAACAAGTTACAGCGAACCCTGAAAATGGCTGGGCCCTGTTCCAGCTACCCATGCTGGATGTCGAGGCACTGGCCTCGCATGGCAAGCAAATCGGGCAATGGCCCAATGCCTGCGCTGGTGATTTTGACGGGACACTGCCGCCGGCAATGAAGATCCTGCTGATGGCTGATCCAACGGCGGCAAAAATCTTGCGCGATCGACCAGCCGACTTCGAATTCTCCGATCTCGATCCAGCTGACGCGCGTGACCTGTCAGACGCTGCCGAGTTGGCGTGGGCGATAAAGGGGCTGATGTACGACCTGTCTACCGAGCCCGCGGGTACGATTCAACGCCGTCTGGAAACAGCATGGAATGTCGATTTGCCGAAACACGAAGTAAAAAACCTGGCCTACGGCCTGCATCCTGCAATCTTTCTTGACGCACGACAACGCTGGCTGCCTGATCTGCCACGAGAAATTCGCTCCCGTCGGGACATGGCCCGAAACTATCCGGCCCGTTCCGAATTGTTCGCGCGACCCCGATTCCAGGAACCGGATGATGAAATCCTGGCCATCAATCCTCTCGCCACCCGAATGGCAGACCATTCCAGACCTGACGAACCTCGGACGGATAACTCGTCTCTGAAC
>JBPCVB010000076.1:0-6456 GCA_051010855.1 Pirellulaceae bacterium
ATACGCACCGTGCCACTGGATTCGCTAACGACGACGGCAATGGCCTTGGTGTTCTTGCTGATCGCTGCACCCGCGTAGTGACGGGTTCCCAGACCGGACGTCATGGTCAATTCGACCGGATTGGTATCGATAATGCGGCAAGAGGCTTCGATCGTGCCATCGGCGGAAACCACGAAAGCTCCGTCCATCTGCGCGATCTCCTTGATGCTTTCGCGGACCCGGTGATCAAACAGGCTACGGTGTTTGCGTGAGTAGCCCTTGACCGGATCGAACCCCGCCGGCTGGCTTTGCTCCATCACCTTTCGGTGATCCCCGACGATAAACATGGAGCCGACCGGCTTGCCCTCGCGGCCTTCCCGGCCAATCTCCACGGCCAGATCGACTACGACCTTGAGTGTGTCGAGCGGAACCTTGGTTTCCAGTCGTTGCAGATCGCGGGCGGTCAATCGCCCCAGCCGTTCATTCAGCTTGAACACGCTGATGGTATCCAGCGACTCCTGGTCAAAGCTGCTGTACACCGCGACCACCGTTGCACCTGGTCGAATCATCTCGTTGGCGACGGCATCCAACAGGGCCTGGCTGAGGATTTCATTAACGGTCGCTTCGGGAATCTCGACCAGCAAGGTCAGTATTCCGTTTTCCTCGGCGACGTTCAGCAATTCGGGCGAAGTGCTGACGACTACCGTTTTTTCCTTGCCACATTTCCGTTTCAGTTTTTCCCAGTCCGTTTCCTTCTCAAGGAATAGCACCAGGGCATCGGCCCTGGATGATGTGACCAGATTCAGGGCAGCTCCCACGAAAGCTGCAAGGATGTCAGAGAATTTAGCGATCACTTGCTACGGCAGGTCATGATTCGGAGGTTTCAACAGACGGGACACTGAAAATTTAATGTATTCCCGCAAAACCTCAAGCCGCAGAGTGATGAACAAGGCCAACTTCGATACCGGACCGGGCCATTATCTGAACGGTCGTTCATCTTCCTGACTGGCTGTTTGCTCGACAGGACTCTCAAGCGCGTCGTTCAGAAATTCTTGCCACGCCTGTATGTCCCGCCCATGGTTTTCACCCGTCACAGCGGCCAGGGACTCGGCTGCACGCAACTGCATCGCCGGATTCGGATCATCAATAACTTCCGCCAGCGCGTTGGTCACCTGTTCGCCTGAGAACTGACCGAGCGCGGCTGCTGCTCCGATGCGTATGTTGGTATCGTCATCGGTGCGAAGCATCTGGATCAGCACTTGTTCAGCGGTTGCGTCACCGCGTTGCTCCCAGGCCTTGAGTGCCGCCATACGCACCTCGACCTGCCGGTCGCGTGAAGCGATTTGCAAGGCATTTTCGGCGGTTTCGGTCGGCAGTTCGGCCAGTAACCGGGTTGCTTCCATACGCAACAACAATACCGGATCCCTGGTAACGACATCTGCCAGGAATTCGCTGGCCTCTTCCTGTTTCTCGGTTCCCGCCTGCAATGCGTTGTCGACCATTTCGCGAAAACTGTTGCGTTTGGTAAACAGGGTGGCCGCAATCTGTTCCTCATTGGCCCATTGCTGGCGAGCCCACGGAGAGAGATATCCGGTCTTCCACAGGGGACCTTCTGCGCAACCGACCAGTGAGACAACAACGCTGACGATGGTCAGCAGATAAACGCAACGAGTTTTCATCGGCGTGCTTTCCCGGTGGAGCTAAATGCAGGACCTTCGCGCAGGCGGAGGCGATGATTTGGGCCGGGAGATTATCAACATACCGCCGCGTCAAACAGGTCAATCCGACGACCGCTAGCGGCCGCTGTGCATAAAAAAAGCCGCACTTTGGTGCGGCTTTGTGTTTCGATGGGACCGGCGGAAATCAGACCGTGGCGTCCTCGGTCGATCCGGACGGTGCTTCCAGACGCTTGGGCGTCGGCGGGCCACTGCGGCCGTTGGCACCCGTCTTCTCGTCGTCGTAGTATTTGCCGGCACCATAACCGTAGCCGTAGCCGTAGCCATAGCCGTAACCGCTGTAAGAGTAACCGGAGCGGTAAGCACCGTAGCTGTACTGACTACCGTAGCCGGACTGGACACCCACACCGTTGACCACAACGCCAACGATATTGGCACCGATGCTGCCCAGCACTTCGGCAGCTCGCTCAGCACTGATCTTGACGTTCTTCTTGATACGCAAGGTCAGGACCACACCGTCGACTCGAGCGGCGATCGGGCACGGGTCGGTAACGGCCAGCACCGGCGGCGTATCGATGATGACAAAGTCAAACTTTTCACGCATCTCGTTGATCAGCTGCTTCACACGTGGCGAAGTCGTCAATTCGGCCGGGTTTGCGGGCTTGGTGCCGCACGGCATGATCGACAGGCCTTCTATTTCCTCACACGTGTAAACACAGTCTTCCCACTGCGACTGGCCAGACAGTGTCGTGGCAAAGCCTTCGTTGGTCTTGATACCAAACATATGGTGAATCGTCGGTCGACGCATATCGCCATCGACCAGCAATACTCGCTTGCCCGATTGGGCAATCGAAACCGCAAGGTTGCTGGCCACCGTCGACTTACCATCACCAGGTGTCGGGCTGGTAACCTGAATCACGGAGTGCTGCTTGCCCTGGGTATTGAAGTACAAGGCTGTTCGCACGGCACGGAAGGCTTCAGCCGTTTGGGACTTGGGTCGGTGATAGGTGCATACGACCGGATCGATCAACGAATCGTCGGTTTTGTACTTCTTGGAAGTCGACATGACCGGGATATGACCGATCAGCGGCAATCCCAGCTGACGGGTGATTTCGTCAGGCGAGCGGAAGGTCTTGTCAGCGATATCGACAAGGTAGGCCAAGCCGAATCCGCACAGGCCACCAATCAGACCACCGATGGTCAGGATGATGAAAATGTTGGGCCACACCTGCTCACCAAGGTCCGGGTGACTGAGAATCCGGAAGTGATATCCCTTGTTCTGGTCGTACTCGGACATGTCGAGGTTGGTAGCGCTCTGCGATGCATTGCTCAACCATTCCTTGATCAGGTCAATTTCTTCCTGTTTCTTTGCCAGACGACTCTCGATTTCCTCGAGGTACTTGGCTTTCTGGAAGTGGAATTTGAATTCCTCGTTAAGTGCCATTTCACGGGCATCCATGAGGGCCACTTCGCGATCCAGTTTCATTTTGAATCGTCGCACGATTTCGCGTGGTGACAGCACGGCCATCGACGCGCTGTCGTCGGTCGAGCCGCCCATCGTGCCGGTTTCCAGGTATTCACGCCACAGGTTGATTTGCCGGTCAACAGCGCGAATATCGGGATGATTGACACCGAACTTTTCGAGCATTTGCAGGCGGGCCAGTTCCAGTTCCGAAACTTTTTGCCGTAATTCCTCGGCTAGCCGTTTTTCCACGTCGTCGTCCAGACGCTGCTTGATCTGGTTATCCTGCTCCAGCAACCACACCAGCACTTCGTACTGGTCTTCACCACTGGCGATCGCGTCGTCAATGAACTGCTTTTCCGAACGCTTTTGAGCCAGCTCCTTGCGGAGTTCACTGAGTTCCTCGTCCAGATCGCGAACTTTCACCTGGTGCAGGGTCAAGACGGTGGCACCATGACTAATAATGGCAACCGTGTCCTTTTCCTGACGGATGCGGGTGTAATCGGCCTGGGCAGCTGTGTACTGGTCTTGCAGCTTGGCGCGAACCTGCTTGAACAGGTCAATCATCTCGTTGCTGCGATCACGATACTTGGCAGCCAGATCGTCACGATAGGTTTCGATCAATGCCTGCAGCACGCGTTTGGAATCCGTTTCATCGGGAGATGAATATGACAGGTAGAAGATGTTCGGTTCATCCGGATCGGGAGCAGCACTCAGGCCGCCGAGGACCGATTCGAGGTTCTCGGAACGAGAGTTGCCCAAAAACGAAGGGCCCTTCATCAGGTTCTCGTTTGCGTTGAATGTATCGTCGACGAAATCAGCACTGGTAATGATCTTGTCGTGGCTGGACGTGTAGGTCTCGGCACCGGGAATCACTGATTCGTTGTTGTTGGAAAGAATGGCATTAATCGGATTCTTCGGTTCAACAAGCATCGCTGCCTGACTTCTGAATACCGGTGCGGCCTGGGTGTGGTACAGATAGCCCAACCCCAAACCACTAATTAATCCCAGAAATACGATCCATTTGCGGCGGCTCAGCAAACCCCACAGATCAAAGCTGTTTTGGTGGCTGGCGACCACTTCACCAGGGAGCCCGATAAACGGAGCCTGAGCCGCTGGTTGTACAGGAATAGTTTCCACGGCAAGTCCTCAAAAATCAGGGTGCTACGCAACAGGGGGAGGTTGGCAGAAAAGGAGCGAGTGTCCGGTTACCACTCACTTATCGGAGAAAGTCAGTATAACACTCAAGACTCCAATCTCAACGCTTTGTTGGGCAAACGGTAAAAACTTTAACGGCAGAATAAGCGGCAGGGGCTTGGTAATCCGTACCGCCAACCTGCCCCCTACATCTACACATATGGAAAAAATCACAGCCTTCGGTGGCCATTAGGTGTGCCTGCCAACCACTGCATACATGCACCCCATAACACTCGCGATTACCTGGCCTTTTCGCGTAATTTCACTCAAGTTCTCCCATTTGCTCAGGCCAGTCCAATATGGACGGGAAGCGCAAAAACCAGCATTTTTTGTGGTGCCACTCGACACTTTGCAATTGCCAAAGGAGGCAGTCGAAACCACCACGTGCGGTGACTGACAGCAATGCATCATTGCATCGTTTCGCGCACGATTGACAAGCTCGTTGCCGACGGGCGTACCACTCGAAAACGTGAATCACAATTGATACGATTCCCGACATGACGTCATCGCGAAAAGACAACAAGGAGAAAAAGGAAAAGCTCTCGCCGATGATGCGGCAGTACGAACAGGCCAAGGCCGCGTGCCAGGATGCCGTGCTGTTGTTTCGCATGGGCGACTTCTACGAGCTGTTTAACGATGACGCCAAACTGGCTGCTGAAAAGCTCGGCCTGACTCTGACCAGCCGCGACAAGAATACCAATCCCATCCCGATGGCTGGTTTCCCTCACCATCAACTCGACGGCTATCTGGCCAGGTTGATTGCCCAGGGATACCGTGTTGCTGTCTGTGAACAAGTCGAAGATCCGGCGACTGCCAAGGGTCTGGTCAAACGTGAAGTCACTCGAGTCGTCAGTCCGGGTACGGTGACCGATCAGGAATTGCTGGATCCCCGGGAAAGCAACTATTTGCTGGCAGTCGTGCCTGATCGCGGCAATCGCTCTGGCCGAATCGGATTGTCGTGGATCGATATCTCCACTGGTCAATTCCACGCATGTCAAATTGAATCGTCGCGGCTGGTCGACTTTCTCGCGCGTCTTGCTCCAGCCGAAATCCTGCTTGGCGAATCGGACACGCTGGAAATTCCGCCTTTCGGCCGCGATCCGATCATCACGCGTCAACCCGATTGGGCCACTTCATCCCGGCACGCCGAGGATACCCTGACACGTCATTTCAAGGTGGCCACGCTGGATGGTTTTGGATTTGACGAACAGGCTGCGTTGGCGCGCTGCGCCGCCGGAGCGATCCTTGTCTATATCAAGGACAGCCAGCCAGCCGCTCTCGACTTTGTCGATAGTCTGGTTCCATGGTCGACGGGTACCACCATGGAAATCGACCAGGCCACGTGGCGCAGCCTGGAAATTTCACGCACGATCAGAAACAACCTGCGTGAAGGTTCACTGTTTGACGTGATGGACCAATCGGTCACGTCGATGGGCTCCCGTCAACTGGCAACGTGGCTGGCTGCGCCACTGAACAACGTCGATGCCATTGGCCAGCGTCAGGCAGCAATTGGCGAGCTGGTGGAATCAAACCGTTTGCGGGGCGATTTGAGGCGCTTCCTGAAAGGCATCTATGACATCCAGCGATTGCTGGCCCGCATCATGTCCGGCCGGGCTACTCCCCGCGATCTTTCCAGCATCTGCAAGACCCTGTCGACGTTGCCATCGCTAAAGGAAACGATCACCGGTTGTCAGAGTGAATTACTGGCCGAAATGAGCCGCGAACTTGATTTATGTACTGCTCTGCATGACCAGCTCAGGCATGCATTAGTTGACGAGTGCCCGTTGAACGTGCGGGATGGCGGCTTTATCCGCGAGGGCAGCGACGCTGAACTCGATCGACTGCGTGAACTGGCCAGCGGCGGCAAACGCTGGATTGCCGAATATCAGGCCAGGATCTCGGCCGAAACCGGAATCGCCAGTCTAAAGGTCGGCTTCAACAAGGTATTTGGCTATTACCTGGAAGTCACACATGTGCATCGCGACAAGGTGCCTGAAAACTTCGTCCGCAAACAGACACTAAAAAACGCTGAACGATTTATTACTCCGGAACTGAAAGAGTACGAAGAGAAAGTTCTGTCGGCCGACGAAAAATCCAAACAACTGGAATACGATTTGTTTTGCCAGTTGAGGGATGCGGTCA
>JBPCVB010000077.1:0-4378 GCA_051010855.1 Pirellulaceae bacterium
CCGTGCATAGAGCCGGGCGGCCTGTCATTCGTCATCGATTGAACTATTTCAAGCGGTAGATTTTTCCTTGCAAACGAACGAGCATTTCCTCACCTTCCTGTTGAAGGGCAAGAAGCATGTTTTCCTGCTTTGTTGTCGTCTGCAACAAATCGAAGTATTCGGTGGAGAACCTTTCGATTTCGGTGATTTGATCCTTGTCCTTCTCCAGATCGACATCCGCGGCGTTGGAAGCGACCAGCAGGGTTCCCCGCAGGTATGCAGTATCCTTGCCCGCCATCCGCACGACTTCCTCAATCGAGCGTCCTTCGGAATCTCCATCCGCCATTTGACCGGGACCACCACCCAGTTGCACCTGGCCACGATTAGCGACTCCCTGGCCCAACCCGGCGTCCCTTCGCTGTCTTCCACCACCGCCACTTTGTCCCCCGCGCCCCGCGCCCCCCTGCGAGTACCTGGGGACACCCCCCCCATAGCCGCCACCGCCACCGCCGGCCGAAAAAGGTGTGGGAGCGTTGTCGGCGACACGAAATTGCTGCTTGTTGCGACGCAATTGGAATTCCATCTGGCCACTGGCTGCGTCCAGCATGTCCAGCGACTCGCCAGCCATCATGCGTTGACGGCCCAAATCGGCCAGGTCACTGGCGGGTGCCAGATCGTCTGCCAGATAGGACGTGTAAGGGGTCACGATCCCGTGCTCGACCGACAGGCGAATCAGTTCGTCAATCAGTTCCTGATTTTTGCCTTCCAGGTCAATCACGTCGATGATTTCGCCGATGCGGCGGACAGCCCACAGTCGGGCGGCGAAAGAGTAGCGATTATCGTCGGATGCGGAGGCGAAGGTCACTTCATATTCAAACGACTGCGTTTCATCGCCGACTTTGCCCGTAATTTTCAGTTTGGCTTCGCCACCGGTTTTGTACCGACCCACGAGTACCAGTTGCTGACCGGCAAACAAGTCGAATTCGTCTGCCGGATAAACACGATTAACCAGTCGTTCCTCGCTGCCCATCAGGTAATCGATGGTGACGTCGGTCAAAACCGGCGCCGAGATTTTGGAATACAGGCGACTGACGTGTTCCTCCAGATCTTCATCCGGTTGAACGTACTGGCTTTGTCCGTTGTTTTCCCGCGTTATCCGGTCGAGCAAACGGCTGTTCACGTCGTAGCCCACGCCAAAGCTGATAATCCGCGCGTCCTGTTTGTTGTTTTGACGAGCCCGGGCAGCGATTTTGGCTTCGTTGGTCTCGCCCGCGGTGGGCAAACCGTCGGTCAGGAATACGACATAGGTCGGACCCGCGTCGTCGCCAATCATGACCAGGGTTTTGGTCAGGGCGCCATCGATGTTAGTGCTGCCGCCAGCGAAGATACCTTCGATAAATCCGAGAGCGGATGCGCGTGATTCCGTGTCAAATGACTGCAGCTCGGGTTCAAACGTTTCCACATCCGATGCGTAGGTGACGATGTTAAACAAGTCGTCTTCACGCAGATTGTTCAGCACGAACTTGGCCGCTTCCCGCGCTTGTTCGATTTTCTTGCCGTTCATGCTGCCGCTGCGATCGACCACAAAGATCACGGTTTTGCGAGCGGGCTCGCCTTCGGCGGCCTTGATATCCGGTGTCACCAGCAACGTGAAGTAACCGTTGTCATCGGGTGCGGGCCGATAACTCATCAGGTTCGCGCCGACCGCGGCGTTGTCGGTTGTGAACATGACACGTACGTCGCTGGCCGGGATGAAAGATTCTCGTTCCAGTTTGACAACGGCCAGATTGTCACCCGATCGGTCGACCTGAATTTCGCTGGTAGGGCTGTAAACGCTTTTCAGTTTTTCTTTCGTATTGATGGTGGCGCGTAACTTGAACGATTCGATCGGCGTGTCGGTGTACTTGGCCGTCGACATGGGGATCAGCAAATCGTTGACGCCCCCGTCCTGACGTAACAGCTGGGTGTAACTAATCTGCACAGTACGTTCGGCGCCTGCGGGGATCGGGAAGACGCTGGTCTTGAACATGCCCTGCCCCATCCATTCCAGGAGTGCCGGGTCCTGATTGCGACGCATGTAGCCCTCGTAAACTTCGCGGGCCTTGTCTGCCGGCAACAGCTTGGCTTCGTACTCCTTGCCGTCAACCAGAAACGTCATGCTGTCGACTGCTCCGTCGTAGGGCAACGGGAATACAAAGGAGGCTTCCAGTTGTCGTTGTCCCGTGTTCACGAAAGTTTGCGACACCTGGGTGATCGCGACCTGGTCTTCAATCTTCGAGTTGATCTCGATGCTTTTGATTTTCCAGGAGATGACCGGTTGCGGCCGCACGCGGCGATGGGGGTGCCAGTGGCGGGGCATATGAAAACGGTCGTCGTGATGTTCGGGCATCAGCAATCCCTGCCCCATCACGGTCTGGCAGGCAAAAATCAGGACAAGCAACAGGCTTAGGGAGATGGTCTTGTGCATCGGTTAACTCCACCGTTTTTTGGTTGTTTTTGGCCCCGAGATTGCCCAGCCGGGCAGACAGCCGACGGCCACGACATACCGGCCTTCAGCATACCCCTTTTGACGATGCCAGCCGTCATTAGTTCCAGGCAAAACGCGGTTTTTGGCGGCAGCAAATCATTGCAATCGTGTTGAAGAATGCTTAGGTTTTTTTGATAATTCGCAAAAGGGGCAGATTGGGAGGCGGAGGTATGAGGCAACGAACTCGTCTCGGAAACGGGTCCGCAATGGTCGGGTCATTCGGCAATGGTTGTCGGCTTGGCAAGCCAGCCCTGATCGCAGCGACCATCGCAATACAACTGGTTCTTGCGCTCCCTGTTGGCCAGTGCCGGGCGATGCAAGCTGATAACGGGAGCCAGGACGTTTCGCGGCGGCTGGACGCAGCCACACAGCACCTGCAACCTGTGGACCAGTATTCAGCGGATGAAGACGAACATTGGATCGTGATACGGCTGGTCGATCTGCAGCTAAAGAACGGGCAGCTTAAGGAAGCGGTGGAGGTTGCCGAACAGACGACTGGAGAACTACGCGCAGTCCTGTTCACCCAGGTCTTTGGGCATGGAATCGAAAAGGCTTCCGAAATCCTGCAGCAAGAGACCGTCAGCAGCGCAGAGCGAAATCTCTTGCTGAGCGATCTGAGATACGTGTTTGGCCAGGCAACGCAATGGGAGACAATGTCAAGTTATCGGCTGTATCGGCAGTTTGATGATTTGCTGGAGTGTGGAGAACTGGAGTTCGTCAAACAAGTCATCGCTCCGCTGCCTGAGATCAATCCGGATTACGAATTTCGCAACGGCTCCTACGGAAGCTATTACTATCAAATGCGATTGCTGGCGAAGCTTGCCGGGCAGCATTTGCGGTCAGGGGATGACAGTGCTGCCCATGAGATCATCTCGCGCTATCAAGTGGAAGTGACACGGGATCAGGCGAGATTGATCATCGTCGAGCAGTGCCTGAGTGAGGATCGCCTGAATCTGCAGCTCGCCCGTACGATGCTGGACCAGTTTGAGGGAGCGGGCAAGCGATTTTGGGCGGCGTTTCGCATCGGTATGTATTGCGTTCAAAACGGTATGCCTGACGAGGCAATGGAACTAGTTGACATCCTGAATGAAAACTATGAAGACACAGATCCGCGTAACCGGGTGTACGAAGCCAAGTTGCTGATTTGCCTTGCCCAGCTGCAATATACACGAGGCGCGCCGTACGACTCCCTGCTTCTCAAGGCTGTCGCCATAAGCGGCAACAATCGGGAAGACCGCAGGCACATTGCCTGTGTCCGCGCTCTTGCCGGTGAACTGGACGCGGCAAGTAAGCCGGCCAACACCGCTTTTCGTGCCATCGATCGGTTGCTGGATATCGACAATCGCAACTCCACGTCGTATCCGCCGTTTTACCATGTGAAGCCAGAGGATCGAATTGCGGCTGCAACGCAGCTGGCCAAACACTTTGGCAACGTACATGTGCGTGCCGCGGCGCTATGCAAAGTCGCCAACGTGCTCTCGGGAACCGATCCCGCAGAAGCAAAGTTACTGGTTGATCTGGCGTGGGAAGCGGCTATCAGCTCCGATCGAATGGAGTCTATCTCGGGGTTTACGCCCGAGTTGATCCAGCCTTCCTGGGCCTTCAAGAACATTGCGGAAAGCTACGCGCGTTGTGGCTGGCCTCTGCAGGCACTCGGCGCCGCGGAGCGTGTTTCTGACGAAATCGACGACTCGCTAACCACACGTGACGGTCGCACAGCAACCCACCAACAAGGCGCGGTGAAGAGCCTTTGTCAGCTTATTGCCGACACGGATCGTCCGTTCGTGGAGGAGCAGGGTCGGGAAATATTCGAATTTCTCCGCAGGCTGGAGGCTTGGGACGAATGGCTAGGTTCACACGATACCGCCAGTT